>JAAYQR010000026.1 GCA_012519205.1 Candidatus Epulonipiscium sp.
AAATAAGAACAAACAAGATAAAAAAGATAGGAGGTACATAATATGTATTTTCAGCAGCCCTTTCCTACATCCTCTCCATATATGTCTACCCAAAATCCTCAAAAAAATATTATGGGGCAAATGCCCCAGACAGAACAAATTCCTCAAATAAGACAAGATATCAAGGGAGCGGAATTAATTGAAGAAGCTATAAGAAGGGAAAAAAAGCTAGTTTATTATGATGAAGTCATTATGCAGGGCTTTGAAAAGGAACAGGATTCAAGAAGAATCCGCCATATTTCCTTTAATCAAAGAAAACATGAAAAGATGTTTGGTGAAATTTATCAGGGAATGACAGGAAAAAGGTCATCCTGTGACATAAAAGAACCAAGTTTTCAAAAATCTTTAAATGAAATTATAGAAGAAAGAATATTTTTAGGATTTGAATCTATTGAGCTATATCGAAAGATTTATTTTTCTGTTATTCCCGTAGAATGGAAGCAAATGATGTATGAAATAATTGGAGACGAGCAAAACGATATAATAAAGTATTTGCATTATTTAACAAAGTTTAAAAGTCAAAATTAAAGGGCATTTATAGATGCCCTTTAATTTTTTATAAGATGTGTTATAATACAGAATATGGAACCAATAATCTAAGGGAGGCAGTAACTTGAACTTTGATGAGTGCTTATTTTGTAAAATTGCCAACGGAAAAATGTCTTCGGCAACAATTTTTGAAAATGGAGAGTTTAGAGTCATTTTGGATAGATTTCCAGGGAATCGGGGCCATATCCTAATTATGCCCAAGGAACACATAGAAAATATTTATGAAATGGATCCGGATAAGGGAGGAAGACTATTTGCCTTAGCTATCCATATAGCAAAAGCATTAAAAAAAGAACTTAATATGGAGGGGCTAAATATTGTACAAAACAATGGAAAATTGGCAGGACAAACAATATTTCACTTTCACCTTCATATAATTCCTAGATATAAAGGCGATACAGTTAATATCGGATGGAAAGCAACGGAGCCTACAGAAAAGGAACTAGATAATTTAGCCGAAATCATATATAAATCCTTATAGGAGGCTTTTTAAAGAGAAATATAATAATAAGGGCATATATGGAAGGTTTCAAGGGTTTTCCCTATGAAAATGAAAACAGGTTTATTTCTTCATCCATCTGTTCCCTATTTTTTGTTTGATATACTTTTTAAACCCTCTTGAAAAAGTATTGTTATTATGTTATCTTTAAAGTATAATCTATTGAGCATACTATGTGTAAGGGCAGGCATGGAAACCTGCCCTACATATATAATATACTTTATAATAGGATATAAAAAATTGCAGGGTGATATAATGATAAAAATAGACATAGTAGACCAGGAAATCATAAAAGATTCCAATCGTAAAAAGATAGTGCAGCTTTTATATAAAAAAAAGGAACTTACCAAGCAAGATATTTCTAAGGAACTAGAAATAAGTATTCCAACCGTTACCAGCAATATAAATGCCTTAATTAAAGAAGGTATTGTTGAAGAAGCTGGGATGGCAGAATCTACAGGGGGGAGGAAGCCAATTATTATAAGATTTCTTCCTAATTCCAGATATGCCTTTGGAGTTGACTTTTCCTTAGAGATAATTCGTATAGCCTTAACAAACTTGAATTCAGAAATTATATATGAAACATCCATGGATATTAAGGGATTTTATAATATTGATGAAGCAATTAGAAAAATTGAAATGGAAATTAAACATATATTAAATGAAAAAAAGATTTCTATTGATAAAGTTCTAGGAATTGGTTTTTCCCTTCCAGGTACAGTTAATGAAGAAGACATGGTACTTGAAATGGCCCCGAATCTAAAAATCAAAAATATAGTCTTTAAAGAGTTTACAGATATCCTAAAGCTTCCAGTATATATTGAAAACGAGGCAAATGCTGCAGCCTTTGCAGAACTTACCTTAGGTATTGCTAAGGAGATGAGAAACTTAGCATATATTTCTATTACAGAGGGAATAGGAACAGGAATAGTTATCCAAGATTACTTATATAAAGGAAAAAATAAAAGAGCTGGGGAATTTGGTCATATGACCATAGTAGCCGATGGCAAACCCTGTAATTGTGGGAAAAAGGGTTGCTGGGAATTATATGCTTCCGATAGGGCTTTGATAGAGGGCTATTGTAGTAGAGCAAATCAAAAAAAAGTTTCATTAAAAGACTTTTTCTATAAATTAAAATGTGAGGATCCTATAGCAAAGGAAGCATGGGAAAGTTATTTGGATTATTTAGCCATAGGAATACAAAACATTATTCTGCTCTTAGATCCCCATTATGTGGTAATCGGAGGGAAAATAGGACAATACCCTGGAATCCTAGAATCCCTAAAGGAAAAGGTATTTATACAAAATACCTTTTACAATGAAAATGATATAAAAATATTAATATCGACCTTAAAAGAAAATGCATCAATCCTAGGGGCTGCCCTTTTGCCCATGCAAAAGTTGTTTTTTATTAAAAGAAAAATAATTTAAACTTTGGAATTGAAAATGTATAGACCGCATTGATATACTAAAACTATAATCAATAGCGGTTTTGTGCTTTTTAAAGGAGGTCACTATGTTTAAAGTTTTATTAGTGGACGATGAACCTTTGGTTCTTGAAGGATTAAAAACTATGATTGATTGGGAAAAATTTGATTTTAGCATATGTTTAGAAGCCACTAACGGTGAAGATGCCTTAGAAATTATAAGGGAGGTAAATCCTCATCTAGTTGTAACAGATATTAATATGCCGATTATTGATGGACTTAGGCTTATAAAGGAAGCAAACGAAATCCCTAACTTAAGAACGAAATTTGTCATTTTAAGCGGATATAGTGATTTTGAATATGCTAAAGCTGCCATGTATTATGGTGTGAACCATTATATTCTAAAACCTATTGATGTAGATGAAATAGAAGAAATTCTAGAAAAGTTAAATAATGAATTTAAATCCTATAGATTGACCCAAGAGGCCAATGAAGAGGCAATAGCATTTATCACTGAAAACACAATCAACCGAATTACCAATGGAGAAGGTAATGAAGGTTTATTTAAAAAAGCCGAGATTTTATTAAATATAAAAAAGGGTATCCATCTTAGATATATTTTATTGGAAATAGACGATTTTAATAAGTGGATGAATGATTTAGATGATAGAGAAATTAAACAAGGAAAAGATAAGATTAAAGGAATGATAAAAGAGATATATATGAAAAACTATGACTTTGGGGAGCTTTTGTATATATATGAAAAAGACATGGAACAATTAGGTATCATCATTTTAGATAAAACAAAAGATGATAGTGATTTAAAGAAATTCCTAAGGGAAATAAGGCAAAAACTTATGGATGTATATGGGATTAGTATTTTGTTCTTCATAAGTAATTTAGGAAAAGGCATAGAAACCTTAAGAAATATTTATAACGAGGCTAATGAAACAAGAAACTATCGTTTTTTTAATAGGACTAAAAGCATTCTATTTTACAAAGATATTAAAAAATCATATGGAGATTATGAGTTTAATAGGGAAGATTTGAATATTATACTAGAGTGCATCTATGACAATAAGAAAGAAGATATCAAAAATGGTGTAAGACATATTTTTAATAAATTTTATAATCAAAAAACAGATATAGGAATAATAGAATCTTATATCACATTCCTAAAGGTTGAAATGTTAAAAAAGATTTATGAGTACAACGGGGATGCAGAGGAATTTACTCAAAACCTTTTAAACATAAAAATAGACATAAAAAAAGATTGTTTTATAGATATCATAGAAATAACAATTAGGCTATGTCTCTATGGGGCAGAATATATTTCACATTCAAGGACTAAAGATTCATCCAATATAATTTATGAAATTAAAAAATATATTCAAGAAAATTACCCAAAAAACTTAAAGCTACGGGAGATATCAGAAAAGTTTTATATGAATCCTATGTATTTAGGACAATTGTTTAAAAAAAGCACGGGCATGTACTTTAATGAGTATCTCCACCATATAAGAATAAAAGAAGCAAAGCGGTTGTTACAAACAACTGATATGAAGATTTCAGATATTGCAAGGACCATCGGATACAAGGATGCAGAGTATTTTTCGAACAAGTTTAAAAGTTATACTCAGGTTGTACCCTCCGCGTATAAAAATCTGAAGTGAGTGATAATTAATGAAAAGACATAAAAAGATATTTGATGTTGTAAATAATATTCCCCTTAATAAGAAGCTTTTTCTAATATACATGGTTTGTGTGTTAATACCTATTATTATCACCAATGGCTTTTTCCTAAATTCCGTAAGAGCCTATGTACAGGAAAGAGAAAACCAAAACCTTAAAATCTCATTAAACAGATCCTCTAATGAGATAGAAGACATTTTAAGAGCAGGTATGGACATTAGCCAAACTATTTCCATGGATCAATCTTTACATGAGCTATTAAATAATAGATATGAAAGCGATACGGAATATTATCTTTCTTTCTATAGATATATGCGAGATAGGGTGGATTTATATATGCTTGTTAATAGGGATATAGAAGATATAAAAGTATACACTTTTAATCCAACTATTATCAGCGGAAGAAATTATTTTTATGTTAGTGAAGAAATAAGAAATGAAGAATGGTATAAAAAAATATATGAAGAAGATCAAGATATGTTTGTATATCCATACAAGTCCTCCTTACCTCAATACCCTAATAGTATTGCTTCTGCTATAAGTATTTTTAAGAAATTGAATATCTATTCCTTTTATTCGGAAGATAGAAACATAATACGACTGGACATCAATATGAATAGTATCCATGACATAATGGAGAGAGAAAGAGAATATATGGATTTAATCTTGGTCGATAATTTGGGTAGAATTATCTGCTCCACCGGAAAATATGAGGAGGACTTGGTAAACTTTAAAAACTTTGATGAAATTACCTTTGGTAAAGATAAACAACTTATGCGTAAAAGTTTTGAAAAGAATCTAGTAAGCGACTGGGAAATCATAGGAGTCATAGACACCACCATTTTAAATAAGGAAATTAACTCTGCCAGGGGGTACATATTTATTTTAATGATTATTACCACCTTGGTATCTAGTTCGCTTCTTATAATTCTTCTTAGATCTTATAACTATAGAGTTATGAATTTATCAAAGCATATGCTAAAAGTAAAGGAAAAACATTTTGATAATATCAAGACCATAGAAATAAATGAAGGAAAGGATGAGATAGGGGATTTAATCAGAAGTTTTAATGTTATGGCTTCGAAAATCAATTCCCTTATTAATGATGTTTATAAATTACAACTTCAAAAAAAGGATACTGACTTAGAGAGGGTTAAGGCAGAACTTAATTTCCTTCAGGGACAGATAAATCCCCATTTTCTCTTTAATACCTTAAATGCTATTATGGTTGTATGTGTAAAAAATAATTATACAAATGTAGTAGAAATTATAAAATATTTATCTAAAATAATTAGAAGACTCTTAAGCTGGAAAGAGGATATGATTACTATAGAAGAAGAGATAAATTTTACGGAGATGTATCTTAAAATAGAAAAATTTAGATTTGGGGAGCAGTTCGGATATGATTTTATCATAGAGGAACATACTATGGACTATAAGGTGCCTAAAATGAGCATCCAAACCATTGTAGAAAATGCCTGTAAACATGGTTTGCAGGCAATAAAGGGAAAAAGAAAAGTAACAGTAACAGTTAAAACAAATCCCGAGTATTTAATCATTGCAGTAAAGGACAATGGGCAAGGCATCGAAAGTTATCGATTAAAAGATATCATTGAAAATATGAAAAACAACAATTCTATTAACAATATAGGTATTTCTAATGTATACAGAAGATTAAAGCTTAGCTATGGTGAAGAAGCCGAACTAAAAATAGATAGTAGTTTAGAAGGGGGAACAAAGGTTTCTCTTATGATTCCTATTCCTAAACTATCCAGGGAAGGAGATAATATGGATGTATAAGGTTTTATTGGTAGATGATGAACCGGCAGCATTGGAAGGTATGGAAATAATGATTCCTTGGAAGGAATGGGGTTTTACGATTTGTGGTAGATGCAGCAACGGGAAAGAAGCAATAAATGAAATTAAAAAAACAGCCCCCCATGTAGTGGTTACGGATATAAAAATGCCTGTTATGGATGGATTAAAACTTATTGAATATATAAGGAAAAATATAAGTGACCCTATAGTAATTATTGTCATCAGCGCCTATAGTGAATTTGAGTATGCAAAAAAAGCCATGGAATACGGGGTTAAATATTATTTATTAAAGCCAATTATAGAAGAAGAAACACTTGGGATTCTAAAAGAAATAAATAAAGAATTAGAAAAAAGACTAGGGATAAAAGATATAGAAAAAGATTTTGATTATCAAATATCTGCAAATATCATTTCAAAACTTACCAAGGGGAAATATGTAGAGGAGGCTCTAAAAAACAAACTTCAACAAGAGTACAAGTCCAAGGCTTGGTATTATATCCATATAGAGACAGGGACAAAGAATATCTCTAAAATAATAGAAATAGCAGACAAGCAGAAAAAAACTAAAAAATATATATTCATCGTAAATATTGCTCCTACAAGTTTAGGTATTGTTATGGGGACAGAAAATAAGGAAGAGGTTTATACCTTTACAAAAAAACTCCTTAAAGATGTTTTAGATAAAGATAAATTTGGGGTATATATTAGTATTGGAAATGAAGTTTTAGATATATTAGAAATAAGGCGAGCCTATACCTTGGCTATGAAGGCTATAGAATTTAAACCTTTTATGAAAAGCTCAGGAATATTAACTTATGAAGAGATTAAAGATAAAATGATAACCTACGAATTTGAAAGAATCTTATATGTTGAAACCCTTTTTGAGGCCCTAAGAAACCTAGACTATGAAAAGGTAGATAGGATTATTAACAAGGTTGAAGAAGAATTCTATAATAAACTCATATCTCCAGAAATTTTCAAGATGTTTGTTATAAATGTCTTATATCAGGGAATGCGGTTAATGAGGGAGGATGAGGAAAATTATAAACTTTTCCTTAGCAAATATGATGTAGAGGGACTTTCAAAAAGTCATTTAACTATAAGGGAAATGAAACAGATTCTTATAGATTATTCTATAAATATTATGAATCATATGGATAACCTAAGAGACAAAAAAGCTAAAGGAGTACTATATGATATAGAAGGGTATATAAAGAGCCATTTTTATGAAAGAATAACCCTTAAAGAAATTGCTAAAAAATTCTACATTAACCCTGTTTATCTTGGGCAAGTTTTTTCGAAGACCTATGGCATGAGTTTTAATGAATACATTCATAAATTAAGAATAGAAGAAGCAAAACAGCTACTAGAAAATACAGATATGAAACTAAATGAGATAGCCCAACATCTAGGATACTCTAATTACAGTAGGTTTATCAATAAATTTGAGTCATACCTAAAAGTTAAACCTTCAGACTACAATGAAAGATAATATAATTTTTATAGGGGGTAAAACTTTAATATTGTAAATGGATTGTTCCTCTAATTATTGTACAATAATAATAGTTACAAAGATAAATTACATTTATTTTTGTAATAAATCATAAACTAAGGGGGAAGACCAATGAAGCTAAGTTTTAAAAAACTAGCTAGCCTAGCTTTAGTAGTTGTTATGAGCACAAGTGTTCTTTTATCTGGTTGTGGGAGTAAAAAGGTAGAACAACCTAAAGACACACAAAAAACTGAAAACAACGGAAAACAAACAGAAGAGAAACTAGAGCCGATAGAACTAGACGTTTATATTAATGCTCCAGGACAACAACCACCTAAAGATAATAAGATATACAAGCTTATTGAGGAAAAATTAGGGGTTAAATTTAACTTTGAATTCTTAGTAGGAGATAGCAAACAAAGATTTGGAGTTATGATTGCCAGTGGAGAATACCCTGATGTAATAAATGGAGGAACAGAATTAATCAATGCAGGGGCATTTATTCCTCTAGATGACCTCATTAAGGACAATGCTCCAAATCTTTACGAACATTACAAGCCATATTGGGAAAAGATTAAGGACCCAGATACCGGACAACTTTATATTATGCCAAACTATGGGGCATACAGTGGTGAATACAAACCAAGTTCACACTATGGACCGGCATTCTGGATTCAAAAAGAAGTATTGGCAGATGCAGGATATCCTGATATTACTACAATAGATACTCTTGATGAATACTTTGATCTTATCGAAAAATATGCTAAAAAATACCCAGAAATCGATGGGAAACCAACAATAGGATTTGAAATTATCTCCTATGACTGGAGAAACTTCGGACTTGTTAACCCACCTCAACACTTAGTAGGTAAACCTAATGAAGGTGGAGTGGTAGTAGACTATGATACAAATGTAGCAGAAATTTTCGCGGATAAAGATTATGCTAAAACTTATTACCAAAAATTAAATGAAATCAATGCCAAAGGATTATTAGACAGAGAAACCTTTACACAAAACTATGACCAATATCTTGCAAAACTATCCACAGGTCGTGTACTTGGAATGTTTGACCAAGGATGGAACTTTGGAGATGCTAAAAACTCTCTTATTGAACAAGGTTTAGATAATAGAACTTGGGTTCCTCTACCTGTTGTACTAGATGAAAGCTATGTAGGACAAGATTGGTATGCTGACAGAAGCGTTGTAAATGTTAACTCAGGATTTGGCATTTCTGTTAGTGCAAAAAATCCAGAAAGAATTATCAAAATGTTCGATACTTTGGTAACAGAAGAATGGCAAAAGCTACTTCAATGGGGAGTTGAAGAAGAAGACTATATGGTAGATGAAAATGGTAGATTCTACAGAACTCCTGAACAAAGAGCAAATGCAAAAGACCAAACCTGGATACTTCAAAACAAAGCCCAAGCAGTTTGGGAATCCTCTCCTAAACTAGAAGGACTATATAGTGATGGAAATGCTACAGGGGTTGGGGAACAACCTGAAGAATTCTTTGCTGGTTTATCCGAATATGATAAGGAATTCCTTGAAGCTTATGGTAAGAAGACATGGGGAGAATTCCTAAGAACACCACCAGAAAATCCAATTGCATATCCAGCATGGCAAATCAACATCATAGATGGTTCAGAAGCTAAGATTGCATCCACTAAATTAAATGATTTATCTATGAAATATTTACCAACTGCTATTTTGGCAGAGCCAGGCAAGTTTGATAATGCTTGGAGTGAATATGTAAATGAAATTAAAAAGCTTAACATTAAATCATACGAAGATAGAATCAATGAACAAATCCAGTGGAGATTAGAAAACTGGACCAGCAAATAAGAGTTAATAGCTGGGCGATGGAGGACCCATCGCCTAGTTTATTTTAGAAACGGAGGGGTTATATGGCTGAAGCAGCGGTGGTAGAAAAAAAGATAAGAAAAAAGACAAAGAAAGAGCCCATTAGGGATAAAATAACATTGAAAAATATAAAGGCTCAAAAGCAGCTAATATTTATGTCCTTTCCATTCCTACTTTATATTATTTTGTTTAATTATGTTCCTGCTATAGGATGGGTAATGGCATTTCAAGACTTTAAACCAGCAAAAGGATTATTTGATCAGACTTGGGTAGGATTTAAACATTTTAATTTTCTGTTTTCTGATTCATCTTTCCTTAGGGTTCTTAGAAATACTTTGGCTATGAGTTTTATAAACCTAATTTTAGGATTTGTTTCCGCAATTATTCTTGCTTTATTATTAAATGAAATTAAAAGTATGTTTTTCAAAAGAACTGTTCAAACGATTTCATACTTACCTCACTTCTTATCCTGGGTAATTGCTGCAGGGATTGTGGCAAATGTATTATCTACAGAAGATGGTATTATAAATGTGCTATTAATGAATTTTGGACTTATTGAAAGTCCTATATTATGGCTTGGTAAAGGTGAATATTTCTGGGGTATTGTAGGGGCCGCCGGAGTATGGAAATCTGTAGGATGGAATACAATCATATATCTTGCAGCCATGTCTGCTATAAATCCAGCCTTATATGAGGCGGCAGATATAGATGGTGCTAATCGCTATCATAAAATGTGGTATATTACATTACCAAGTATAAAATCAACCTTTGTAATACTTCTTATTATGAGTATAGGTAATATCTTAAATGCAGGTTTTGAGGTTCAGTATCTTCTTGGAAATGGAATGGTTATGGATTACTCGGAAACCATAGATATATTTGTACTGAAATATGGAATTAGTCAGTTTAACTTCTCTCTTGCTACGGCAGCCGGTATGTTTAAGACAGTTGTAAGTGTTATACTTATTTACTCAGCTAATCTAGTTGCTAAAAAACTTGGGGAAGAACAGCTTATCTAAAGGGGGTTAAAAGATGAAAGCAATAAAATGGGATAGGGTAGAAGAGTATGCCTTTAAAACTTTTAATACTATTTTCATGGTTTGTCTTGTTATAGTTACTTTATATCCCTTTTTAAATACAATAGCAGTATCCTTTAATGAAGGGCTTGACACCATTAGGGGTGGAATATTTTTGATGCCTAGAAAATTTACTTGGCAAAATTACCGGGCGGTATTTTCAACAGGGACGGTATACCATGCCTTTTATATATCCCTAGTTAAGACAGCACTGAATACAATTTTAGGGGTTTTCCTTTGCACTATGCTTGCATATCCTTTAAGTAGAAAAGAATATATATTTAGAAAACCGATTACAACTGTGCTGGTCCTTACTATGTATTTTAGTGCAGGATTAATACCAGGATATATGTTAATAAAATATTTACATCTAGTAAATAACTTTTGGGTTTATGTTATCCCTAGTTTAATCAGTGCCTTTAATGTTATTGTTATAAGGACTTATATAGGAACAATCCCAGAAAGCTTGGTAGAATCTGCAAGAATAGACGGAGCAGGAGAATTTAGGATATTTCTCCAAATAATATTTCCTTTATGCAAACCCGTTCTTGCAACTGTAGCATTGTTTATTGCAGTAGGTGCATGGAACTCTTGGTTTGATACATTTTTATATGCACCGTCAAAGCAAGAATTAAGTACTATACAATATGAGCTTATGAAACTTTTGGCTTCCACAACAGCAAATAATGCAGATCCAGGATTAAGAGCAGGGGTATCTGCTGGAGGAGAGGCAGTGGCTAAGGCAATGGTCACTCCAACTTCCATAAGGGCAGCCATTACCGTTGTTGCAGCTGCGCCTATTTTGATGGTATATCCATTTTTACAGAAATACTTTGTAGTGGGGCTTAACGTAGGTGGAGTAAAAGAATAAAAAATACATCTTTCGATGTGTTTTTTATTCTTTTTTATATAAATAGGAGCCAAATTATTCAAAATTGTAGGGAAGACTTTAACAATCTAATAAATGACAAAACCTATGAAGGAGAGATACCATGAGTAGTCAAAATCAATCACTTTTTATGGCATATAAAGACTATTTTCCTATCGGGGCAGCAGTGAATACCAAAACTATAAAAACCCATGGGGATATTTTAATTAAGCATTTCAATAGTATAACTGCTGAAAATGAGATGAAATTTGAATCTCTTCACCCTAAAGCTGGGGAATATAATTTTACAGATTCAGATTTGATATATGATTTTGCCCAAAGAAATAATATGAAATTAAGAGGACATACCCTTGTTTGGCATAATCAAACCCCTGCTTGGGTATTTGAAGATAATGAGGGAAAAGAGATATCTAAGGAGGCACTGCTTAAAACCTTAGACGAACATATTTATGTTTTAGCAAATAGATATGGTGATGGCATCTATTGCTGGGACGTGGCTAACGAAGTAATAGAAGACAAGGAAGAAGAATACCTAAGGGATAGTAAATGGCTTCGTATCATAGGAGAAGACTATATTATGAGGGCTTTTGAAATGACACATAAAAAACTACCTAATACCCTTTTGTTTTATAATGACTATAATGAGAGCACTCCCAAAAAACGCGAAAAAATTGTAAGGCTGGTATCATCATTAAAAGAAAGCGGTACTCCAATTCATGGGGTGGGCCTACAAGGCCACTGGAATATTTTTGAACCATCTTTTGATGAAATAAAAAGGAGCTTTGAAATATATGCATCCTTGGGGTTAAAGGTCCAAATAACCGAGATGGATATTTCAATGTTTGGCTTTGAAGATAAAAGGATGGATTTAACCAAACCAACAGCTGGGATGATAGAAAAACAAGCAATGATTTACGAAAAGGCATTTAGGATGTTTAGGGAGTATAAAGAAGTGATAAATGGTGTTACCCTATGGGGGATAGCCGATGACGAAAACTGGCTGGACAATTTTCCGGTAAGGGGCAGGAAAAACTGGCCTCTCCTATTTGATGAAAATCATGAACCTAAGGAAGCGTTTTATAGGATTCTCCAATTTTAGTAATACTATTATTATAAAAATACTATAAATTAAATCAAGGGAGGAAGATGATGAAAAACATAACTTATAACTGCTGGCTAAGATACAATAAGATTACTAATCAAAGACTTGTAAATACTTATGAAAAATATGCAAAGTATCTTTGGATAGAGGGTTCTTCAGAAATCCTTACTTCTGCGGTGGACGAACTTAAAAGGGGCATATTAGGGCTATTAGAAGTCAAAATGGACATTGAAAAAGAACCCCCATTGGAAGGCTTAATTTTAGGAAATTTTGATACCATTGAAAGAATTTTCAAAGTGCAGTTTAGCAAAGAAGAAAAGGAAAGCCTAGGGGAAGAGGGTTTTTTAATTAGAAAAATATTGAAAGATGAAAAGGATTTAATCATAATTTCATCCAACAATGACAAGGGGATATTACATGGGGTTTTTCATTTTCTAAGACATTTAAGTTTAGAAAGAGATATAAACAACATAGATATTAAAGAAACTCCCCAAAACCCTTTAAGATTTCTAAATGAATGGGATAACATGGACGGCAGTATCGAAAGAGGTTATGCTGGGGAATCTATTTTCTTTAAAAACAATGAAATAGGCCATGACCTTAAAAGGGTTAAAGATTATGCAAGACTCTTAGCTTCCATTGGAATTAATAGTATAGTTATTAATAATGTAAATGTAAGGGGAGAGGCTCCAAAACTTATAACTTCTAAATTTCTTCCTAAGGTTAGTAAGATTGCTAATATTTTTGGAGCATATGCAATCAAGACATATCTGAGCATTAATTTTGCAAGTCCTATGTATCTAGGAGGATTAAAAACCGCTGACCCCCTAGATAAAGAAGTAGAATCTTGGTGGAAGGAAAAAACAAAGGAAATATATGATTATATCCCTGATTTTGGAGGGTTTTTAGTTAAAGCAGATTCGGAGTTTAACCCAGGACCTTATGTATACAATAGAAACCATGCAGATGGGGCAAATATGTTAGGAAGAGCCTTGGCACCCTTTGGAGGAATTGTTATATGGAGGGCATTTGTGTATAACTGCCTACAGGATTGGAGAGATAAAAAGACTGATAGGGCAAGGGCAGCTTATGATAATTTTATGCCTTTGGATGGTGACTTTGATGAAAATGTAATCATTCAAATCAAAAACGGTCCCATGGATTTTCAGGTTAAGGAACCGGTATCCCCACTTCTAGGAGGAATGACTAAGACCAATCAACTTCTAGAACTACAGATAACCCAAGAATATACTGGGCAACAAAAACATTTATGTTACTTGGTTCCCATGTGGAAAGAGGTTATGGATTTTGATACCTATGCAAAAGGGAAGGGTTCAACCATAACAAAAGTAGCAAATGGTTCACTTTTTGGGCGAAGATATGCAGGGGTTGCTGCGGTATCTAACACTGGAAATGACACTAATTGGACAGGGCATACCTTAGCCCAGGCAAATTTTTACGGATACGGAAGACTCATATGGAATCCTGACCTAACGGCAGAAGAAATTGCAAGGGAATGGGTAATACTTACCTTTGGCAATCATCCTAAGGTGGTTAATGGGATTTGTGAAATGCTACTTTCATCCCTTCAAATTTATAGAAACTATAATGCCCCTTTAGGTATCGGGTGGATGGTAAATCCAAATCATCACTATGGGCCTAATGTAGATGGATATGAATACGATAAATGGGGAACTTATCATAGGGCTGATTATCAAGGAATAGGTGTAGATAGAACAAATAAAGGAACAGGGTATACTTCCCAATATTATAAGGAAAATAGGGATATATACGAATCTATAGATACCTGCCCTGAGGAGCTTTTATTATTCTTTCATCATGTACCCTATACCTACCTTCTAAAATCGGGGGAAACCATAATACAGT
Organism: Candidatus Epulonipiscium sp.; assembly: GCA_012519205.1. Classification (NCBI taxonomy): domain Bacteria; kingdom Bacillati; phylum Bacillota; class Clostridia; order Lachnospirales; family Lachnospiraceae; genus Candidatus Epulonipiscium; species Candidatus Epulonipiscium sp. The sequence goes on from JAAYQR010000026.1 coordinate 14,331, forward strand.
ATATATATAATACCCATTTTGAAGGGGCAGAACAGGCAGCCAAGTTGCTGGATAAATGGATAAGTCTAGAAGAATATATGGATAAAGAGATTTTTGAGAGGGTGTTAGAGCGTCTAAAAATCCAAAAAGAGCATTCAAAAGAATGGAGAGATGTTATTAATACTTATTTTTATAGGAAAACAGGAATTGAAGATAAACTAAAAAGAAAAATATACTAAGGAGGCAGCTATGTCTAAAAGAAAATATAAAAACCCGATTATCCCAGGATTTTATCCGGACCCTTCCATATGTAGGGTAGGAGAAGATTATTACTTGGTTACATCAACATTTTCTTATTTCCCCGGGGTTCCCATATTCCATAGTAAGGATTTAGTAAATTGGGGGCAGATAGGAAATGTGTTAGATAGGAATTCTCAAGTAAACCTTGATGGGGGAGGCCACTCTGCAGGAATCTTTGCTCCCACCATCAGATATCATGAAGGTACATTTTATATGATTACAACTAATGTAAGTGGTGGAGGTAATTTTATAGTAACAGCAAAAGACCCCAAGGGGCCTTGGTCCGAACCCTATTTCTTGGAAGGGGCAGAAGGTATTGATCCCTCACTATTTTTCGACGACGATGGAAGAGCCTATTATGTAGGTACAAGGGAGAAAAAAGAAGGGGCAAAATATTACGGAGATAATGAAGTTTGGCTTCAAGAACTAGATTTAAATACAATGAAGTTAGTAGGGCAAATCCATATAATATGGGAAGGAGCCCTAGTTAATGCTGCTTGGCCAGAAGCGCCCCATATATATAAGAAGGATGGGTATTATTATATTATGATTGCCGAGGGGGGAACAGGACCTGATCATGCCGTGACCATAGGAAGAAGTAAAAAGATAAATGACTATTATGAAGGATATCCCTCTAATCCAATTTTAACCCATAGACATTTAGGACAAGAATATCCTATTGTTAATGTGGGTCATGGAGATTTAATAGAAACCAGCAATGGGGAATGGTTCATGGTAGTACTAGCTTCAAGGCCTTATGGGGGTTATTATAGAAATCTCGGCAGGGAAACCTTTATGGTTCCACTGATTTGGGAAAATGGATGGCCTGTAATAAATCCTGGAAAAGGAATAATAGAAGAAGAACATATTGCACCTACTTTACCACTCCATAAGCTATCAAAACCCTCCCCCTGTGATAATTTCGAAGGGAAGGAATTAGATTATAAATGGCTATTTATCAGAAATCCAAGGGAAGACTTTTATAGTTTGGAAGAAAGACATGGGTATATAAGGATAAAACTTCGTCCCCAAAAACTATCGGAATTGGTTAACCCTAGTTTTATAGGATTAAGACAGCAACATATGGATTTTGTTGCAGAAACTGCGATGGAGTTTAATCCCCAAAATGAAAAAGAATCTGCAGGGATTGCCATAGTCCAAAGTAATGAATTCTACCTAAGCATGGAATATACAAAGGAAGAGGGCCAAAACATATTAAAGCTTATAAGATGTCAAAAGGGGAAAGAAGAAGTTTTAGCAAAGTCTAGAGTTAATGCTAAAAGATTATATCTAAAAATAGAGGCCTGGGGCCAAGAACTTAGATTTTCCTATAGGAGTGTTTTAGATTCCAACCAGTCCATAATACTTGCAGATAATGTAGATGGAAGAATATTAAGTACCGATGTAGCAGGAGGCTTTGTAGGAAATACCATAGGAATGTATTGTACAAGTAACAACACCCCCAGTGAAAACTATGCAGATTTTGACTGGTTCCAGTACTACGAAAATTAGATATAAATACTTGTCATTTGAGCACTGTATACCAGAACTAACCTTTTACTTAATATGGCAGCTCACCACCCATAGCCCTAAGGAGGATAACAATGAAAAAAACAAATTATCGCAACCTATTCAAAGAATTAGGCTATACCGATATCCAAATCAAACAAAAAGTCGAAAATACCTTTAAGGATTTATTCTATGGCGATGAAAATACAAGGTTTTACTATCCCGTAGGAGATGATATGGGATATATGCTAGACACAGGAAACATAGATGTACGAACTGAGGGTATGTCCTACGGAATGATGATATGTGTTCAATTGGATAAGCAAGAAGAATTCGATCGCCTATGGAAATGGACCAAAACATATATGTGGCATAGAGAAGGGAAATATACAGGTTATTTTGCTTGGTCTTGTAATACCGATGGCACAAGGAGGGCCCAAGGGCCAGCTCCGGATGGAGAAGAATTTTTTGCTATGGCCTTATTCTTTGCATCAAATAGATGGGGAGATAAGGAAGAACCCTTTAACTACAGCCAACAGGCAAAAGATATCCTAAAGGCATGTATCCATAATGGGAAAGATGGAATAGGGGATCCCATGTGGGATTCCACCAATAAACTCATTAAATTCGTTCCAGAAACCCCATTTTCTGATCCATCCTATCATCTTCCCCATTTCTATGAATTATTTAGCCTATGGGCGAATAAGGAAGATAGACAGTTTTGGAGTGAGGCGGTGCTTGCTAGCAGGGAATATCTAAAAAAGACTTGCCACCCTGTTACGGGCTTAGCCCCAGAATATGCGGAATTTGACGGTACCCCTCGAAAAGAAGAAGGGCACGGTGATTTTTATAGCGATTCTTACCGAGTAGTTGCTAATATTGCCTTAGATTATGAATGGTTTAGGGAAGATAAATGGGCAGTAGAACAATGTAATAGAATCCAAGACTTTTTCATAGATAAAGACACCTCAGATTATCATAAATACCAAGTAGACGGTACCCCTTTTGAAGAAAGGGCTCTGCACCCCACAGGGCTTTTAGCTACCCTTGCTATGGCATCTCTAGCAGCTACAGGAGAAAATGCAAAGACCTTCGTTCATAGATTTTGGCACCTTCCTGTTCGAAAAGGGATAAGACGTTATTATGATAATTGCTTATACTTTTTTGCCCTATTAGCCTTAAGTGGAAATTATAAAATGTGGTATTAAAATAATAAATTTTATTCATATTTTATAGGGTATAAAATCCAAAGCACAGGAGGTAATAATATGTTCAATAAAAAATACATCACTAATATATATACTTCTGATGGATTTTTATTAGCTCATAATCAAAAAACCTCAGATATTTATGTATCTTCCCAAGACTATGAAGGAGTTATAAGGGCAGTTCATGATTTGAAATATGATATACACAGAGTTACATCTCTACTCCCGAAAATTAAAAATAAGGTCTCCTACTTATCTGGAAGTTCAGTCATAATAGGAACTATAGGAAAATCTCCCATCATAGATGCTCTGATTTCTGAAAACAAATTAGATGTTTCAAATATTACGGGAAAATGGGAAGCCTTTGTAATACAAACTATCACCAATCCACTACCTAATATCGAAAAAGCCCTAGTAATAGCAGGCAGTGATAAAAGAGGTACTATATTCGGAATATATGATTTATCTGAACAAATAGGAGTATCCCCATGGCATTATTGGGCAGATATAAAGGTTCCATATAAAAGTACTTTAGTTGTTGAAGATGGAACATATAAACAAGGAGAGCCCAGTGTAAAATATAGGGGAATATTTCTAAATGATGAGGGGCCTTCTCTTATGGCCTGGGTTAGGTCAAACTTCAGGGATTTTAGTCATGAATTTTATGAGAAAGTTTTTGAGCTAATCTTAAGGCTTAAGGCTAATTATCTTTGGCCTGCTATGTGGGATAATGCCTTTAATGAAGATGATCCTCTAAATCCGAAGATGGCAGATTATTACGGTATTATCATGGGTACCTCCCATCATGAACCTATGTTAAGATCTCAAAGAGAATGGAAAAACAATGGTCACGGTCCTTGGGATTATTCTGCAAATAAGGACTTTTTATATGAATTTTGGAAGTATGGAATAGAAAGAAATAAGGACTATGAAAGTATAATAACATTAGGTATGCGGGGAGATGGAGATGAGCCCATGGCTGAGGATATGGGTATTGAAGAAAAGATTGAATTACTTCAAGAAATAGTTAAAAATCAAAGGGAGATAATAAAAGATACAACTAATACAGATATAAGAAAAACACCTCAGCTTTGGGCCCTTTATAAAGAGGTTCAAGAGTATTATGAAAGAGGAATGAGGGTTGATGAAGATATAACTTTATTATGGTCGGATGATAATTATGGTAACTTAAGACGGGTACCCAGTAAAACAGAAAGAAAAAGAGTAGGGGGAGCAGGTATATATTATCATCTTGATTATGTAGGAGGACCTAGATCTTATAAATGGATAAATACAGTACCAATCCATAAGATATGGGAACAAATGCATAAAGCCTATGAATATGGAGCTGATAGGATATGGATTTTAAATGTAGGTGATCTTAAACCCATGGAATTTCCTATGGAATACTTTTTGCGTATGGCATGGGATATAAAGGCTTACACAAAGGATAATATAGAAGAATATAGTATACTTTGGGCAGAAAAACAATTTGGTCCTGAATATGCTAAAGAAATAGCATATATCATCAATATGTATTCAAAATTTAATGGAAGATTAAAACCTGAACTTCTTAATTCTGTAGAATTATACAGTATCACCAATTATAAAGAGGCAGAAAGGATTCTCCTTGACTTTGAAAAAATAGTGACAAAAGCAGAAAATATATATGAGAAGATTTCTAAGGATTTGAAAGATGCTTTTTATCAATTGGTTCTTTATCCTACAAAGGCTTCTTATAATATTAATAAGCTATATATTTATATTGAGAAAAATAGGCTTTATGGAAAACAAAAAAGGACAATAACTAATGATATAGCGAATTTGGCAGAGCTAGCATTTAAAGAGGATGAAGAACTTACTTATTATTACAATAATATAATGAGTAAAGGCAAATGGAACCATATGATGGATCAAACCCATATAGGATATACTTATTGGAATCAACCAGATAAAAATATATTTCCAGATGTTATAAGGATTATGCCAAAAGAAGGACCCTATATGGCAGTAGCTATAGAAGAGAGTACTGATACTTGGGATACTTCTGATAAAAAGTGTGTTTTACCACAGTTTAACCCGATTCTTAAAGAAAAGAGATATATAGAAATATTCAATAAAGGAAATAAACCTTTTGAATTTAATATATATCTTAATGTGAAATGGATCAAATTAAACAAGAATACGGGTATTATAGATAAACAAGAAAGAATATGGGTAGATATAGATTGGGATAGTATTCCTAAAGAAGAAAATCCTGAAGGAATATTAAAAATAGTAAGCTCATGTGGGCAAGAAGTTAAAGTTAATATTGAAGTGTTCAATCCTCAAGGTTTAGATATTGATTCCATAGATGGTTTTATAGAAACCAATGGCTATATCTCTATAGAAGCGGAACAATTTACTAATAAAACAGAAGTGGAAGATATTGGATGGGAAAAGATAGATAATTATGGGAGAACATTATCTTCCATGGCTATTTTTCCTGTAACAGCAGAAATAGCACACACACCTAAAAATTCCCCGTGTTTAGAATATAAGCTATATATCTTTAATCCAGGAGAAGTTGAAGTTAATGCCATTTTAGCCCCTTCCTTGGATTTTGTTCCAGAGGGAGGTCTTAGGATAGGGATATCCTTTGATGATGAACCCATACAGATTATAGATGTGGTTAAAAAACAAAAGGATGGAAGCTTTGATGAAGCTGATTGGGCAAGAAGTGTTATATATAATATAAGAGTAATCAAAAGTAATCATATTATAAAAACAAAGGGATATCATACTCTTAAGATATGGATGGTTGATCCCATAGTGGTATTACAAAAACTAGTAATCGATATGGGTGGATTAAAACCTAGTTATCTAGGTCCGCCATCACAAAAAAAGGCCTAGGATTTCCCCTAGGCCTTTTTTTCGTCTTCAAAATATTCCTTATACCAAAGCAAAAACATATATACAGTCCAAACCTTCCTGCTATTATCCTTTTTGCCATCATAATGTTCCTTGAGTATTGAAAGCAGCCTTTCCGTATTAAAATACATCTCTGCCGCAGGGGAAGAAAACTCCTCTTTAACTATTTGGTAATATTTTTCTTCCCTAAGCCAAATTCTAATAGGCACAGGAAAACCCAATTTCTTTTTATTAGCGACATTTTCAGGCATATTCTTCTTAGCTGCCAATCTTAGGGCATACTTTGTATTTTGTTTATTAACCCTATATTTAGTGGGTAATTTACTTGCTAAATTAAACACTTCCTTATCTAGGAAAGGAACCCTAAGTTCTAGGGAGTGAGCCATACTCATCTTATCTGCCTTTAGAAGAATATCCCCCCAAAGCCACATATGGATATCAATGTACTGCATTTTCGTAATATCATCTTTTAATTTGATTTTATCATAAAAAGGTTTAGTAAGTTCATAAGGGGAAGGGGCGGTAGTTTTGTTTTTAAGAAGCTCTTTCCTCTCTTTTTCGGTAAACATAAAGGCATTACCTATGAATCGCTCCTCTATGGACTTACTGCCGCGGATTAAAAAGTTCTTTCCTTTAATATTAAAAGGAATCATGGAAGCTAATCTCCCAAGAAATTTTCTGATAGGCATGGGGAGACTGGTTAGAATCTTTAAATCGAGGGGTTCTTTATATATATTATAGCCCCCAAATAGTTCATCAGCACCTTCCCCAGATAAAACCACCTTAACATGTTCACTGGCTAGTTCACTCACAAAATAAAGAGCAACCGCCGCAGGGTCAGCTAGGGGTTCGTCCATATAATATTGGACCATAGGGAGTATGTCCCAGTATTCCTTTGTAGAAATAAGCTTATGATAATTTTTGATACCTACTTTTTCAGAGAGGGCCTTAGCATAATCTATTTCATTGTATTTGTCATAATCAAACCCAACGGTAAAGGTTTTATCCCCTTTAAAACATGCTGCTACATAACTGGAATCAACCCCACTAGATAAAAACGAACCAACTTCAACATCACTTATTTTATGGGTTTTGATAGATTCTTTCATCCTGTTATCTATTTCTTCTACATAATTTTCTAGGGGCTTATTTTCAGATTCAAAAACAGGCTCCCAATACCTTTTTATATCTATATTGCCCCCCTGATATATAAAAAAGTGGGCAGGGGGAAGTCTATAGATATTCTTAAAGAATGTTTCTTCTAGAGCAGAATATTGGAAAGTAAGGTAAGTTTCTAAGGCATCAAGATTTAAGTCCTTTTTAACTGCGTTATGTTTTAAAATACTTTTTATTTCTGAAGAAAAAACCAAAGTGTCATTTTCCTTGTAATAGTAGAAGGGCTTAATGCCGAAGTAATCCCTAGCCCCAAATAAACTTTTGTTTTTATTGTCCCATATTACAAAAGAAAACATACCCCTTAGATGACTTAGCATTTCTGTCTTAAACTCTTCATAAGCATGAACCAAAACCTCAGAATCCGTGCGGGTCTTAAAAATATGTCCCTTTTCCTCTAAAACGCTACGGATGGACTGATAATTATAGATTTCTCCATTAAAGGCCAAAACCAAACTACCATCCTCATTATAAAGTGGTTGAGAACCATCCTCTAAGTCAATAATACTAAGCCTTCTAAACCCTAATGCAGCATTCTCATCTATATATTTACCATCACTATCAGGTCCTCTATGAATAATGGAATCCATCATATCCTTTAATATTTGTTCCTTATTATCTATTTGATCAATAAAACCACAAAAACCGCACATAGTGCTTTCTCCTTTCAAGAATAAAAAAATGTAGAAAAAACAAACATATGAAAACTTTATCACAACTTATTTTATAAATCAATAAAACTTTACCTAATATTATATCCAAAAAATCCTCCATCAATAATTGAAACTATCAAAAATCCCACACATCATTCTAAGTATGGTAAGGAATTTTACCCCCAAGGCCTTAGGTACAAAAATATAGACGGATTCTCTTTCCTTATGCTATAATTTACCTTAGAACAATAACAAAATCATAAAGGAGAACCTCATGGATATAGAAGAAAAGTCCCTAGATGCCCATAAAAAATGGAAAGGTAAATTAGAAATAACTTCAAAGTCAAAAGTAAAAACAAAGGAAGATTTATCCATAGCATATACCCCGGGAGTTGCAGAACCCTGTAGAAGGATTCATGAAAACCGAGATGAAGTATACATATATACTATAAAAGGCAATACCGTAGCAGTAGTGTCCGATGGTACAGCAGTTCTAGGATTAGGAGATATAGGTCCTGAAGCAGCTCTGCCAGTAATGGAGGGGAAAGCCGTTTTATTTAAGGAATTTGGAGGCATTAATGCTATTCCTATTTGCCTTGATACAAAGGATACAGAAGAAATAATAAAAACAATAAAAAACATTGCCCCTGTTTTTGGGGGAATTAACTTAGAAGATATAGCAGCCCCTAGATGCTTTGAAATAGAAGAAAGGCTAAAAAATGAGCTAGATATTCCTGTATTTCATGATGATCAACATGGTACAGCCATAGTGGTTTTAGCCGGAGTAATAAATGCCCTAAAAATAGTAAAAAAAGATAAAAAAACTATGAAGGTAGTCATAAACGGCGCAGGCTCAGCGGGCATAGCCATAACAAGGCTCCTTTTAAACTACGGTTTTGATAATATATTACTTTGCGATAAAAATGGAATACTACATAAAGATGCTAAGCAGATGAACTGGGCCCAGGGAGAAATAGCTAAAATCACGAACAAAGAAAATGTAAAAGGAAACCTAAAAGATGCCCTGAAAGGTTGTGACCTATTTATAGGAGTATCTGCCCCGGGTATAGTTACGGAAGAAATGGCATCTACCATGAATAAGGATTCAATCATATTTGCTATGGCAAATCCAATACCGGAAATAATGCCTGATTTAGCAAAAAGGGCAGGGGTTAGAATTATAGGAACAGGCCGTTCAGATTTCCCCAATCAAGTAAATAATGTATTAGTTTTCCCGGGGATTTTTAAAGGTGCCCTAGAGGCAAAAGCAAAACAAATTACTGAAGAAATGAAGCTGGCAGCAGCTAAGGCAATAGCTTCTATGATAAAAGAAGAAGATCTAAATGAAGAAAACCTACTCCCTAAACCATTTGACGAAGGAGTAGCAAAAAAGGTTGCCCAAGCCGTAATCAATACTTACAATATATAATCCTGAGGTAGTTTTATACTACCCCATAAATACACCATATAAAGGAGTGACCCCTTTGAAAAGAATCATCCTAACTGGCGGCGGTACCGCTGGTCATGTAACCCCTAATCTGGCCCTAATCCCAAGACTCCAAAAAGAGGGCTGGGATGTAAGATATATAGGCAGTAAAAACGGCATAGAAAAAGAACTAATAGAAGAACTAAAAATACCCTACTATCCCATATCTTCAGGAAAACTTAGAAGGTATAAAGATATAAAAAACCTAACGGATCCTTTTAAAGTTCTAGCAGGGGGGGCAGAAGCATTAAATCTTATTGCAAGACTAAAACCAAGCATAATATTTTCAAAAGGAGGCTATGTAACAGTCCCTGTAGCGGCAGCAGGATGGTTTTTAAGAGTCCCTATTATCATTCATGAATCCGATATAACTCCGGGACTTGCTAATAAACTGGTCTTTCCTTTTGCAAAAAAGATATGTGCAAACTTTCCAGAAACCCTAGAATATATCCCAACAAAGAGAGGAATTCTAACAGGAACACCAATAAGAGAAGAATTATTTTTAGGAAATGCCCAAACAGGACGTAAAATATGCGGATTCGATAATAATAAACCCGTTATAATGATGATGGGAGGGAGTTTAGGCTCAGTTATTATGAACTCTATACTCCGCAAATTAGTCCCTATACTAACGGAACCATTTAATATCATACATATTTGTGGAAAATATAATAAAAAAGATTCCTTAGAGGGTACTAAAGGATACAAACAATTTGAATATGTAAAGGAAGAACTACCCCACCTATTTGCAGCAGCAGACCTTATCATATCGAGGGCAGGGGCAAATTCCATATCGGAGATACTAAGTCTGAAAAAACCAAATATCCTAATTCCTTTATCTGAAAAAGCCAGTAGGGGCGACCAAATTTTAAATGCCCGTTCCTTCTACAAACAGGGATTTAGTGAACGATTAGAAGAACAAGAACTAACAGAAGAAAGTTTATTTCAAACCATAATGGAGTTATATAGGAACCGCCAAAAGTATATAACTGCCATGGAAAAAAGTGATACCGTAAATGGAATTGAAAAAATAATGGAATTAATCCGTACCCACGGAAAAAAGTAATAATTAAAATACCCGAATATTTTATTGCAAAGAAAAATCGGGTATGTTATGCTGAATTTAGAAAAGGCTTTCTATAAAGGAGGTATATACTTGGAAGTCCCTACCATACTAGATGTAGCAAAACAGGCGGGAGTTTCTATAACTACCGTATCTAGGGTAATCAATAATAATTATCCTGTGAAAAAGGAAACAAGAAAAAAAGTAGAAACAGCTATAAAAAACCTGAACTTTAAACCAAACCACCTAGCTAGAAGCCTAATTAATAAAAGTACGAATACACTGGGAGTAGTGATTCCTAGTATTACCAATCTCTTTTTCCCCATAGTAGTAAAGGGAATTGAAAATATATGTAATAAAAAAGAATATACTCTTTTTCTATGCGATACCGATAGCAACGAAGATTCCGAAAAGAACCAAGTCAAAAACCTAATGGACAAGCAGGTGGACGGAATCCTAGTTATAGATCCCCAGTATAAAAATATAGAAAACGGTTTCTATGAAGATATAGCCCTAAAGGTACCCCTAGTATTAATCAATGGCTACCATAGGGGGATTAAAGCCAACTTTGTCCTAAATGATCAAGAAATGGGGGCATTACAAGCTATAGAATATTTAATAAATTTAGGCCATAAAGAGATAGCTTTTCTTAGGGGTAAAAAAAGTTACTCCTATGACCTAAAAGAAGAAGTATATTATGAAACCCTAAAAAAGCATCAAATCCCCGTAAAAAAAGAAAACATATTAGTAATAAACGATGGTAATGGCATAGAGACTGTGGAACTAAGTATTAATAAAGTTCAAAAGAGACTAAGAGAAGGTCAGCCCCCAACAGCAATTTTTGCCTGCAATGACTGGATGGGGGTAGGAGCAATTCAAGCTGCAAAAAAACTGAATAGGAAAATCCCAAGGGATATTTCAATAATAGGATACGACAATATCGTAATCACTGAACTCAGTGAACCAAAGCTTACAACCGTAGACCAAAACATGTATACCCTAGGGGAAGTAGCAGCAAACCTACTTTTAAAAACAATAGAAAATCCTCAAAAAGGTTTTAAAAAAGTAATCCTAGATACCAACCTAATTATCCGGAATTCTTGCACCACTCTGCATCCTTAAAAAATAAAAAAAGGAGGACCCAAAATGAATAATGAGCAATTAAAAACCCATTTCACCAAAACCTTTGGTGAAGGGCCACGCCCATCCCTATTTTTTGCTCCAGGGCGTATCAACCTAATAGGGGAGCATATCGACTACAACGGGGGTCATGTATTCCCCTGTGCCTTAGACTTTGGAACCTTTGCCCTAGCTAGAAAACGAAATGACAATAAGATAAAACTAGCATCCCTAAATCTGCCACTAGAAGTCACTGTAGATTTGGATAACATCCAATACGATGAAAAAGATGATTGGGCAAACTATCCTAAGGGAGTAGTGCATGAATTCCTCAAAGAAGGCTTTAAACTAGGGGGATTTGAAGTCTTATATTATGGGAATATCCCCAACGGTGCAGGACTTTCTTCCTCAGCTTCTATAGAAGTACTTACAGCAGTTTTTCTTAAAGATTTTTTCACCTGTGATATTGAACCAATAGAAATGGTAAGGCTTTCACAGAGGGCAGAAAATCAATTCGTAGGTGTCAACTGCGGAATTATGGATCAATTTGCCATAGGCATGGGCAAAAAAGATATGGCAATGTATTTAAATTGTGACACTTTAGAATATACTTATGTACCAGTAGTTTTAAAGCAAATGAAATTAATAATATCTAATACTAATAAAAGAAGGGAATTGGCAGATTCCAAATACAACGAAAGGCGAAAAGAATGTGAGATAGCTCTAAAAGCTCTTAAAACCTGTCTTAATGTAGATAATCTTGCAGCTATCACCCCAGAAGAATTTGAAGAAAATAAACTTACAATAACCGATGCAGTTATAAGAAAAAGAGCAGAGCATGTCATATATGAAAATACCCGAGTAAAAGAGGCTGTAAAAAAACTCAAAAAAGGGGATATCACAGCTTTTGGAAAACTCCTAAACCAATCCCATGAATCCCTGAGGGATTTATATGAAGTAACGGGTGACGAACTAGATGCCATGGTAGAAGAGGCATGGAAAGTAGAAGGGGTCCTAGGCTCCCGTATGACAGGAGCAGGTTTTGGAGGATGTACTATATCCATAGTTAAGGAAGAAGCAGTAAATAAATTTATACGGCAGGTAGGAGAAAACTATAAAAGAATAACTGGTTTAAATCCAGAATTTTACATAGCCAATATCAAAGATGGAGCAAGAAAAATTGATTAGAAAGGAGCACCCATGGAAAACCTTTACCCACAAAAGGATATAGAAAATCTCATACAATATGCCCTAGATAAAGAACTTATAACAAAATACGATACTATTCCTATAAGGAATGCTCTGATGGAAGTGTTAAAAATTAAGGAACCTTATGGCGCTAAGGGATTATCAAATAAGGGGAGTGAAAATGTCACCTCTCCTAAAAACTACGATATATATCATATACTAGATAATCTCTTAGACTACGCCTACCAAAGGGGAATCATAAAGGAAAACACCATTACCCATCGGGATTTATTTGACACCAAAATTATGGGTATACTAACCCCTAGGCAAGGAGAGGTAATAAAAGATTTCGAGTATCTAGAAAAAGAAGAAGGCATAAAAAAAGCCACAAATAAGTTTTATGACTTTTCCAAGAATACCACATATATCCGTATGAACCGTATAAACAAAAACCTATACTGGAATATCCCTACAGAATATGGAAGGATGGAAATGACAGTTAACCTATCAAAACCAGAAAAAGATCCAAAAGAAATAGTAGCAGCAAAAAGCTCCCCTCAAAGTAGCTACCCAAAATGTCTTTTATGCATAGAAAACATAGGATACTCGGGAAGAGTAAATCATCCCGCAAGACAGAATCACAGGGTAATACCCCTGAATCTAGGAGGGGGAAACTGGTATTTTCAATACTCCCCCTATGTATATTATAATGAACACTGTATCGTTTTTAATGGAAACCACACTCCTATGAAGCTAACAAACCAGAGTTTTATCAGGATGTTTGATTTTATTGAGAGATTCCCCCATTACTTTGTAGGCTCCAATGCAGATCTTCCCATAGTGGGAGGCTCAATTCTAACTCACGATCATTATCAGGGGGGAAGACATAGATTTCCTATGGAAATGGCGGAAACTATAAAAAGCTTTACCCATCCTGAGTACAAAAACGTAAAAGCTGGAATTATTAAATGGCCCCTATCTGCCATAAGATTAAATAGTTCTAACAGGGTTGAGCTTGAGGATTTGTCATTTTATATTCTAGAAACCTGGAGAAATTATACTGATAAAGAAGCAGGCATCATAGCCCATACTGATATGCCTCATAACACCATAACACCTATAGTGCGCAAAAATAAAACAGGAAATTGGGAAATAGATTTAGTACTTAGAAACAATAGAACCAGTGACCAATACCCAGATGGTATATACCACCCCCATAGGGAAGTCCATCATATAAAAAAAGAAAACATAGGCTTGATAGAAGTTATGGGTCTTGCAGTACTTCCAGGCCGCCTAAGCCTAGAGCTTAATTTGATAAAAGAGATATTAACAGGGAGGGTATCCTTAGAAAACCAATTGTTACTTAATCCAAAACTAAATCAGCATATTCCTTGGATAAAAGAATTAACATTTATTTATGGTATATCGAATTCCCAAACAGAAGCCAAAACCATTCTAGAAAAAGAAACTGCCCTAAAATTTAAAACGGCCCTAGAACACGCAGGGGTTTACAAACAAACTAAAGAAGGGCAGCAATCCTTCCAAAGGTTTCTAAGCCATATGAATTTTAGACAATCATAATACTGTGGGGCCTATATACTGCCAAAGATAACAAGCCCTTTTCTTCCCTTTATTTCCCTAAAAACTGCACTACCTATTTTCTCTATTTATGCTATAATAACTAGATGATAATCAACAAATTAAAACAAGAAGAAGGGAAGAAAAGCATGAAAAAATCACTATGGCTCCTATGTATACTTATCATAGCCCTTACAGGGTGTTCAACTAAGCAATCTGAAGATAAAAATGACAATCAGCCTAAGCAAATTATCCAGTTTGATACCCCACAGGTAGGGGAAGAAATAGCTATAATGACTACCAGCATGGGGATAATAAAAATCCGTCTTTTCCCGGAATATGTCCCTAAGGCAGTAGAAAACTTTACAACTCATGTAAGGGATGGCTACTATGATGGTCTAACCTTCCATAGGGTAATTGAAAATTTCATGATACAAGGAGGAGACCCAAATGGCGACGGCACAGGGGGTAAAAGCATATGGGGGGAACCCTTTGAAGATGAATTTAACCCCTATATCCTTAACTTTAGGGGTGCTCTTTCTATGGCAAATGCAGGACCCAACACTAATGGTAGTCAATTTTTCATAGTTCAAAATAACTTCCTTGAAAAAGAATACCTAGAACAATTAGAGCAAGCAGGGTATCCACAGGAATTAGTAAAAATATACGAAGAAAAAGGGGGAACTCCCCATCTTGATTTTAGGCATACCGTATTCGGACAAGTATTTGAAGGAATGGATGTGGTAGATGCCATCGCAGCCGTAGAGGTGACAGAACCGGGAATAAAAGATGCACCAAAAGATTCGGTAATCATTGAAAAAATAGAAATAACCAAGTTCGAAAAATAGTCGAAGAATATCAAAAAGCTTAAGTTATATTCATCCTTAGTCAATGAAGGATCTTAAAAGTCATAACTAAAAGGGCCACTACGGACTTCCTATAATCTAAAATAAGTTGGGGGATGTTATGGATATAATAAAAAACCAAGGTTTTGTAGAAAAGCATTTAAACAAAAATATGTACTTATCCATCATGGATGGAGTATTGTTTGCTTTTGGAGCAGGGATGGCACCTCTTACTACTACCATAATATTTTTTATAAGTCAGTATGTGCAAAATAATATACTAATAGGGCTTTTGACAACCATGTCAACAGTTTTAGTTAATTTTCCACAGATATTTATGGCTAAGATTATAGAATCAAAGCCCAACAACCTAAGAATACTAAAATGGATTGCCCTATCACAGCGTCTTATGTGGTTTTTTATGGGCATATCCGTACTTTTTATAAAAAGTTCCGCATGGATGATAGCTGGTGTCTATATAAGCTATGGTCTATATTCCCTTTTAACGGGGCTAATTAACGTTACCTGGACGGACATGATAGCTAAAGTAGTACCGTCAAGATTAAGGGGAAGGTTTTTTGGCATTAGAACGGCAATCACCAGCGGTGCGGAATTTTTAGGTGCCTTATTTTGTGTAGTGGCCCTTGGGTTTTTATCATTTCCATTTAATTATGGATTAATCTTTATATTAGTAGGTGTTTTTACCACATTATCTTACATTGTACTTATGCAAATGAAAGAGCCGGATTTTGTAAGAAACACCAATAGGGAATCCTTTTTAAAATATGCAAAAAACCTATTAACAATTCTTAAGGAAGACAAAAACTTTACCTTTGCCATATGTTCTATAGGTCTTGCCATAATAGGTAATGCCGCAGCAAACTTTAGAATCGTATATGCTAAGGAAATTTTGTCCATTACCCCCAAGGAAGTTGCCTTATTGACCTCCCTATGGCTAATTAGTAGAAGTATTTTCTCGGTTATATGGGGTATAATCAATGATAAAAAAGGGTTTAAATTCGCCATGATAGCAGGGCATTTCATATATCTTTTAAGCTATCTCCTAATGGGTAATATAAGAGGTATAGGCTTGTTATACTTTATCTTCATACTCCATGGAATAGCAGAAAGTGTTGTACTAGTAACCCAATCAAATTTCATAATATCCTTGGGGGGAGAAGAAAAAAGAGCCACTTATCTTGGGCTTTCTGCTATCCTATTTACCCCCTTATCTGCCATAGGACCAATACTTATGGGGTTAATCATAGAAGGGATAAACTATCAAGTGGCATTCTTAAGTGCAGGGGCAATGATGGCAGGGATGATGCTCATAATGTATAAAAAAGTAGAACTAGTCAAGTAGTCCTTCTCTTTTGGCTTCGTCCTCCATAGCCACAACTAAACTATAAAGCTCCTCTGTGGAATCCGCCTCGATGGTAAAGACATGGCCATCCTTAAGCTGCATCACTGTAAAAAACGGTTTTTGGGGAATTCCCGTACTAGAGATTTCTTGAATTAAGTCTTCATAAGATTTCATAAAAAATACCTCCATCTTTCTTGCATATTAACTTTAAAATTACTATACTCTATATAGTATAACATCAAATCATATTTTTATTATATTTTATTCCTATAAGGGCAGGCTTTTATGTCTGTTCGCAACCACGAAAGGAGAACAATAATGGCAAAAGAACTAACATCTCAAGAATTTCAAACAGAAGTACTTAACTCAACCGAACCGGTCCTAGTAGACTTTTTCGCTACTTGGTGCGGACCATGCAAAATGATGGCACCTATCATCGATCAACTTTCAGAAGAAATGAGTGGCAAAGCAAAAGTATACAAAATAGATGTAGATCAGGCCAGGGACTTAGCAGCCCAGTATTCAATTATGAGTGTCCCAACCCTAGTATTTTTCAAAGACGGTGAGGTAGTAGATCAAATGGTAGGAGCAGCACCTAAAGATAAACTCATAGATAAACTAAATACCCTAATGTAAAAATAAAACCTATCTTCGTTAAAGAAGATAGGTTTTATTTTTTATATTTACCTACATAGAGAACAATAATTCAGTGAAGATGGCCTTTACTCCACCCTCTTAATTTTCCGATAACCTCAAATCTACGAATCCAATATTTGCTTTGGCGCCTTTTTCAAAAGAACTTGCTTTAATCTCTATTTTTAGATTCTTAACATTATCAATAGCTACATTAAGATTGATGGGATTCATATTTCCCCTAATGAAATCACTTTGATAAAGAATATTATCATTTTCATCATAAAGAATTAGTTGCGCATGGATATCTTCAGTATTATTTCCACCGCTGAGAAATCCAAATTTCCCCACTAGGTGTTTAAACACTTTATCTGATTTAGTTGAATCCTTTGACTTAGAGAAATTTTCTAGTTTATAAGATACTGTAGAGGAAGCAGTACTATTCCTATACTTATCGGGCTGTATCCCTTCTAAATAAAATAGTTTCTTACCATTGTCATCTTTAACAACTAACTTACCTGCTGCACTGAAGTCTTCATATGAAAAGCCATTTACATAAGTATCTTCACCGATAGCTCCATTACTAGTTATATATACTGTAGAAGTTTTAGAATCCCATTTAGTTTGCATATCTAGTGCTTCTGCAATATATGCTAAGGGGACGTAAATTCTTCCTTCATACATAAAGGGTTTAAAAGAAGTAGGGGTCTTATCAGCCCCATTAACAATAATTCTTTTTACTGCATCCACAGCTACTTGTATAGGCTTATACTGTGCAGCATACGATAAGCTGCCACTAAGCATAGTACAAGTTAAGAATCCAACTAAAAATGATTTTAAACTAAATTTTCTCATGAAATCCTCCTTATTTATATAAAGTGTAAATTGAGGATATTATATCAAAATTACAAAAAAACTTCAATACAATATTACGTCTGTATTACAAAAACAAAAACCCCTTGCAAAGAAAATAATTCCATATTATAATAATTTCCGCAGGCATATTCCACCAGTTTTCAGATTTGTTATAAACTGTGGACAATATTACAGTATTGTTACATATCTATCAAATTTGTTGACTGGTAAAATTTGCAGTGTTATAATCTATTTTGTAAAGCAGAGATTAGCAGGATTTGACATATCTCTGAAAAAACAAAACAAAACAAAATCAAGGGAGGAAAAGAAATGTTAAAAAGAAAGCTAGCAGCTTTATTAGCTGGAGTAATGGTTATTGCATCATTACCAATGGTATCCTTTGCGGCTTCTGATAACCGTATTGACAAAGTACCAACAATTAAGAAAGACACAGAACTAAACGACACAAATTTAATTATTAATCCTAAGGCAGGAGATGATGTTAATTTAGGTGAAAAGTTCACTTTAACATTTGAAAATGCTGAATGGAGATCTGATGCAGGAGCTACAGGTGAAATAGTAGGACAATTTGCTTACAAAGTAATCACAAAGAAGATGGTAGAGTTTACATTAAAAAGAGCAGTTACAAATGGTGAGGATGAACTTCGTGTTCCTATGTTTGTAAAAGTAACAGATGCAGGTGAAGCGAAAGTAACTATTGATCCAATGGCAACAAATATTTCTGCAGGTTCATATGTAATTGCAAACGCAGGAGACGGTTCTACTAAAACAACTGTTTTAGGAACACCAGATTTCCCAAATTCACTTAAATTGGACACAATTATGATTGAAGAATTAAAACCAGGTTCAATCGAAAAAGTGAACACAGAAGATAGAGAAATTAAATTAACTGCACCAGCAGGATTCGAATGGGTAGATGGATTAGCAAATGTAACCTTAGAAGCAGCTGGCGGATTTGATACAATAACCCCGTGCAGCTCAGAATATGAAAAGTACGGAAGATGTAATCAAAACGATAATAAAGAAATTCTTATCATCAAATACAGAGCTACCCGTACAGCTCAAAATACAAATGGAAGAATCATTATTAAAGATCTTCAATTAAAATCTACATTAGATGCTGAATTCGGTGATGTTAATGTTAAATTCGCAGGAAGCAACATTACTGAAGAAACTCTTAAAGTAGGTAAATACATCGAATATGGTGTAACAGTAAAAGCTGACGGAGATCCAAACGAATTATTCTCTGGTAAATGGGAAATGAATGATCTAGAAAATGATCCAGAAAATGCTGAAAAAGGTGACCATGAACTTCAAAAGTTAGTAATTGAAGAAAACACTGTTAACTCTTGGGCATCTGAAAGAAGAACAGTAATTGAATATCCAGAATGGTTCAAAATCACAAGAGTAAAAGTAGACGATGCTAGCGAAATTGCAGGAGCACCTTTCAAAGGCGTTGATGAATCTGATTCAAGAATCACCGTGAATGCTGATAGAAATATCATTATCTTAAGTGACATTGAAGTTAACTCTGGTAAAAAGGGTAAAGTTGTTCTTAAGGTTTGGGGTTCTATCGAAGGTGGAGTTGAAGGAGACCTTGTTGCGGAAGTATCAGGTCAGGCATTACCAGAGGCATTTGAAGTTACATTAGCAAAAGTTGTACCAGTTGTAAAAGCTGCTATCAAAACAGCAGAAGTACAACTTGGATATAGAGAAGTAGCAGTTAATGATGTTACAATCACTGAAACAAAAGCAGGAGCTTTCAAAAGAGGAAAGGTACTTTCTTTCAGAGCAGAAAGCATGGGCTTCAATAAGAACTACAAGCCAGTTGTAGAAGTTACAGGTGACTTAGTACTTGGTGATGCAAGAGTAGCAAATGGAATGGTGTCTATGGAAGTTAAACGTGAAAGTAAAGAAGCAAGTACAATCGTAGTTAAAGGTTTAACCGTAGATATTAGCCGTTCATTACCAGAAGGTTCCTATTCATTATTAATCGGTGGAAACCGTTTAGATGATGCAGTAGTAGCTAACTTTAAAGAAGTAGATGGTCCAATTAATGATGAATACCAATTTAACGTTGATGCAATAGAAGTAGAAGATTTCATTAAAATCATTACACCAGCTCCTCATAAAGGAGAAGTTTCTGGTTCATTATCAAAAGTTTCCTTTACAGTAGGCGCTACAGAGTATACAGTTGGAGAAGATGTTGCTGTAGCTGATGCAGCTCCATATATCAAAGACGGACGTACAATGCTTCCTGTAAAATATGTTGCATATGCATTAGGTATTGAACCACAAAACATTAAGTGGGATCAAGCTACTAAGACAGCTACAATCCTTGGAGATCGTGTAATCCAAGTTAAAGTTGGAAGCAAAGAATTAGTAGTAAACGGTGCAGTTCTTCAAATGGATACAGCAGCAGAAGTTGTAGATGGAAGAACATTCCTTCCTATCGCTTGGGTTGCTAGTGCATTAAATGTTCCATATACTTGGGAAGATGCAACTAAGACAGTTACATTTAACTAAAAATAACTAACCCTATACAAAAGAGAGACCCCCTAGGGGGTCTCTCTTTTAAATATAATTTATAGGAGGCTATTATGTTAAAAAAGAAAATAGGATATATAATAATTGGAACAGTAATGGGTAGTATTTTAACTATGTCGACGGGAGTATTAGCACAGAGTTCAAAGTTAATATCAGCATATCTAGGAAATCATATTAGATTTGAATTCAATGGAGAAGAAAAAAAACCACCACAGGATAAACCGGCAATTATTTATAAGGATTCAGTATATGTGCCTATACGCTTTATAGCTGAGGGAAGCAATATGCCCATAAACTGGAATGCCCAAACTCAAAAAGTAGAGATTAAAACTCCAGAGCCTGAAGTAATTGAGAAAATAATTTACAAGGAAATGCCCAAGGAAGACGATGATAAAGAAATAGAGGATGTAAAAGAAGTAGAAGAAAAAGATACAAGAATTTATCAGACTTATCCGATTTTAAAAACGTATATTGATATGGATGTAACAGTACAAACTGTCTTAAAAAGTGATAATGAAACAAAAATATTTGTAGCTATTAAAAACAAGGAATTTACCCCGTTACAACTGATTCAAAGTGAGACTATAATTGAGGTAGACGGAACCACCTATAATATATCCGATATCACAAGTGCAAGGTGGGATGAGAGTTGGTATCACGATGTACGAAAGGATCAAATAAAAGAGGGTTTCATAATATTTAAAAACATCCCAGAAGATTCAAAAGGAATTCATCTAGTCTTAAAAGTTCTAAAGAATGATGGTAGCGGAAAATATGCAGAAGTTCCTTTTGATATAAAATTAAACTAATAAAGAAAGGAAAATGCAAGTGAAAAAACCCCTTAAAAAAATAACATCTATAGTTTTAGCCATGGCAATGATTTCCTCTGTAGCCCCTGTCTATGGAGCTAATATCCCTACCCTTCAGGTGAATGGTATTTCCCAGCCACTTCAAGTATCACCAATTATTGAAGACAATACTAGATTGGTCGGATTAAGGGAAATATTCGAAGCGTTGGGGACAACAGTTAGTTGGAATAAGGATACAGGTGCTATTGTGGCAAAAAATATAGATACAGAAATTAAACTAATACCAGGAAGAAAAATAGCATATAAAAATGGGACACAAGTTGAATTGACTGCTGCACCAAAACGGGTGGATGGGAATATCATGGTTCCCCTATGCTTTGTTGGGGAACTATTTGGAGCAGAAGTGATATGGGATTCAGATAATAATATAATTCAAATTGATACCACCCCTGAAAAGCCAGTAGAAGAAGTAAAGCTAGTGGAGTATCCGGTTCTTACTATAAATGAAATAGGAACGAAGATAACCTATAGACAGGCAATAGATAAAGCCCTAAAAAACAACGTATCCCTAAAAATTTTGGAAGAACAAGCAAAGACAATTGAAGAACAACAGAAAAATGCAAGAAATGCAGTTATTATAAATGCTCTTCCATCAGATGGAGTGAATGCAATACCAGAACAAATGATACAAGAGAATCTAGCGCATCTTGGTGCAATCAGTGCTTTAGTTCAAACAGACTATGGTGTAGAAGCACAAAAATATCAAAGGGAAATTACAGAAGGAGCCATAAAATATCAAGTGAAGGTATATTTTGACTCTATCAAATCACTTAAAAAGGCAATAGAATTATCAAGTAAAGCACTAGAACTGGATAAAACTAACTTAGATATCACAAAGAAAAAAGCAGAATTAGGGCAAGAAAGCGGATATAATAAAATAAAGGCGGAGCAAGATTATTCAAAGAAGCAAAGAGAATTAGAGCTTCTTAAAAAGAATCTTGATGATCTTTATATATATTTAAATCGACTTATCGGAGCAAATGAAAAAGAGAGATTCGTATTAGATTACAATGCTGAATATACCCCTATGGATATGGATGAAATTCAATTAAATGCTTTTATCGAAAGAGCATTAGTAAGAGATCCATCAATTATGTTACAAAAAGAAAATGTAAAAGTTGCAGAATTCAATCTCAATAGCTATGTCAATATTACAGGACAGGTAAGTGTGAATGATTCTTGGAATATGAGAAATAATGCCTTAGCCAAGACAAAGCTTGAAGAAACCCAAGCAAAGCAAAACCTTCGCGATAACTTAAACACTACCTATAATGAAATTAAAAGACTTGAGGAGAAATATGAAGTAAATGCTTTAGCATTAAAACAGGCTAAAGCTCAATACGATATACTAAAAGCTCAATACGACCTTGGCATGATAATTGAAGCTAATTTAAAAGAAGGGGAACTAGCAATTCTCATGGCCCAAATAGAATTAGAAGAAACTATAGCTAATCATGCTCAAAAACTATATACTTTCAACAATTCATTTCTTCTCACCCGCTAACTAAATAACTGATGAACCAGCTTCATCAGTTATTGTATATTTCATTACCTCTTGGCAATAATGCAGCTAGGAGGTGATTTTTTATGGCATATAAGTGGAGAATTCAACGAATAGGCGGAGTTTATCATATAATTCAAAGGGGAAATAATAAGAGTAGTATTTTTAGGGAAGAAGTTGATAGAGGTTATTTTATAAAACTTCTAAAAAAATATAAGAAGGGGCTTGGATATAAGGTATATGCCTTTGTATTGATGGATAATCACTACCATCTTATCTTACAAACCTTAGGAGCAAAGCTTCAGGATGTTATGCATAGGATAAATTTACAATACAGTAGATTCTTTAATAGTAAGTATGAAAGAATAGGACACGTATTTCAAGGTCCATATAAATCAATATTAGTGCAAGATGAAAAGTATTTATTTTCACTTATAAGATACATTCATCAAAATCCCATAAAGGCACATATATGCACCAGGGTAGAAGATTATAAATGGAGTAGTGATTATTTCTATAGAACTAATTATAATGGGCTTGTAGATATAGATTTAATTCTTAATATGATATCCCAGAACAGAAAACACGCAATAGCTACATACAAGGATTTTATTAGTAAAAGAATTATAAATAGTGAAGATTCCATAGAAGAAATTACTTGTATTAGGGAAGGTGCACAGGAAGAAATCAAAAAAGCTGCAACAGAAAAGACAACAAGACCATCCCTTGATGACATACTAAAAATGATAATTCCAGATGGAGATATAATACAAGACATTAAAGACGGAAAAAGATATAGAAATTTAAAAAAATATAAAGTCCAATATATTAACAAAGCCTTAGAGTGGGAATATACACAACAAGAAATAGCAAACAATATTTCACTCAAACAAACCGCCATAAATTATCTAATAAATAACTGATGAAGCTGGTTCATCAGTTATTTATCTGTTGAAAAGTTCACATTAGGGATATATAATATTATATGAGAGGAGTGATGATGTGGATAAAGACATAAAACAAATACTTGAAATCATCATGGGTCGTTTTGATAAAATGGATCAGCGACTAGATAAAGTGGACCAGCGATTAGATAAAATGGACCAGAGACTAGATAAAATGGATCAGCGACTAGATAAGATGGACCAACGATTAGATAAAGTGGATAAACGATTAGATAATTTAGAGAAAGAATTGTATGAATTTAGAGTAGAGATGAAAGAGGAAATTAGAGGAATAGATATCAAAATTGATTTAATTTATAATAAATTGGACTCAGAAATTAAAGAAATAAAAAGTAAACCGGAACCAAGATTTAAAATTATCCGTGAACAATAAATTGAAATAAAAAACTAGGGGATCTTAATGGTCCCCTAGTTTTATTTCTTAGTTAATGTTTTCAACAGACACTTCCATATTAAGGTTTTCTAAGATATTTCCATTAGTATCTGTGATAGAGTATGCTGTATTGTCTAATGCGTTAAATGTTACATCCAATTTTTGTCCATTCCAGTTTTCATTACCATCGTTGATTACAAGAACTATTTTTGTTCCATTTACGATTTGGATTTTCTCGATTGCAAGTTTCTTACTACCCTTCTTAACTGTAAAGCGGCTGATTAATAAGTCATTAGCTGCAGTACCTTTTGCAAGGGTTACAGTAGTTACATCATTTACTGTTTCAGAAGTTGTTTCAAGAGATACATCTCCACCAAATCCAAATTGAACAGTTTCTCCAATTTCAAATACGATTTCTGTTTTATTTCCGTATACTGCTTTTTCTACAGTTGCTTCTGGTGCATATTTATCGATTGCATCGATATGGGATACGCTTCCTAGTAATCCTAGGGTAGTGCCATAGATGTTTTCTGTGGATACACTTTGAGCAAGTTCTAATTTTAATAAAGCAGCATCGAATTTACCGTTTTGTTCTAAGTCTTCTCTTACATGAAGAATTAGTTTGTATTCATCATTGGCATCTTTGTATTCTATGCTAAAGATGGATAGTGCTTGGTTGTTTCCTTTTTCTCTGATGATGAAGTCCCTTCTATCAAGGGTGCTTTCATTGATTGGGTGATTTAATTTTAATTCAAGAGCATTTTTGCCTATTACGGATACTTCTTCTACTACTGGAGCCTGTGCTGCTAGGTCTAATCCACCGTCAGTAGTTAAATCAAGAGCAACAGTGTAGATTTCATTTCCCGCTAGGTCAGTCACATTTTGTACTTGAAGTGCTATGATATCGTCATAGTTATCTGATAGAGTGTAGTTGTTGCCATTTACAGACCATTCAGATGGGAATTTGATTTCTACTGTTTTTCTATCGCTTAGTAATGTGATTTCTGCATCGCTTGGAAGGTTGTAGAATAATCCACCTATACGATATTTGTAGCTGTTACTGTTTAATGCTGTAGCTTTATCTACTTCCTCAGAGTATTTAATGAGGATTCTCATATCTTCCCCTGTTCCTACTATATTGTAAGAATCAATAGATACTCTTTCTAAGTCGTTGATTGTTATTTCTTCTAGTGTAGGAAGAAGTTCGTTTTCTAAAGCAGAAAGGTCAGTTACACCACTGATTTCTAAGGTATAGTCCCCTGCCGCTACAGAAGAGAAGGTTACTTTGATTCTGTTTTTCTTAGTTGGATCTGCATATCTCATATCAGCTGCAGCTTTTTCTTTGTTGTCTTTATCGATTAATGTATATACACCATTGGTATTTACATCTTTATCGAATGTTACATAAAGAATGTTTTGACTGTTATCGTCAGTTTCGATATTTACTACTTCAGGTCTTGCAAGATCGATTTCTGGAATTACGTCTAATTTAATTTCTTTTGCAACATTACCGGAAAAATCTTCTACATTTTTAACGATAAGAGTTGCTCCGTTTAATGGTAGGTAGTTACCGTTGCTAAAGTTAATTGCATAGCGAAGGTTGTTGTCGCTATCTTGAGTAACTTCGGATGCATTACCTGTTTTGCTTCCGGATTTCCATGTTACCTTTGATGGAGCTAATCCTTTGATTTCTTCGCTAAATTCTATTACTACTTTATTTTGAGTAGCGCTAATGATTTCAGCTTCTGGTGCATCTTCATCTTTTTCTACTGTGAAGTCCATTTCTACAGCTTTTAGATTGAAGCCTGCAGCATCTTCTATATCGCTACTGATAGAAAGGGTATGGTCCCCGTCCTTAAGAGCATTTCTAAAGGTAATAGTAAATACTGTGTTTTTGCTATTAGCTTCGATAGAACCACGAACCAAAGCATCATCTACTTTGTAAGATGCAAGGGTATCAGCATTTTTTACAGGTTCACTGAATGTGATTGTGATAGATTGGTTTCCTTTTACAGTTAAGTCTTCAACTTCAGGAAGTTCGTTGTCAAATACATTTACAGTAATACTTGTTTTTTCGATTTTATTTCCTTTAGTATCTTTGATGTCTTTGATGGTGTATTTGGTATCAGTTGTTTGACGAAGAGCAGTGTCTAGTGTTACCAATACAGATTTACCATCTTTGGAAATTTCGAAGATATCTTCTGCTCCAAGGCCTAAACGCGCATTGGTTACGGTATCTTTATCTAATTCCTTAGAAAATTGGATAGTAAATTGTTTTAAGTTATGTCCTATAACCTTAAGAACTTTAAGATCTTTATATTCTCTAAGGACTTTAACTGTTTTTTCTACTTTTATACCTTTGGCATCAACAGCAACTACTTTAATTGTGTTTTCCCCTAGTTCTAAGGATACCTCAGCGGAGAATTTATTATCTTTTATTGTAGCTTGTTTGCCGTTTACTGTTATGGTT
Source organism: Candidatus Epulonipiscium sp. (assembly GCA_012519205.1). NCBI lineage: Bacteria > Bacillati > Bacillota > Clostridia > Lachnospirales > Lachnospiraceae > Candidatus Epulonipiscium > Candidatus Epulonipiscium sp. The sequence goes on from JAAYQR010000026.1 coordinate 40,939, forward strand.
GCAGCAGTATTTAAGGAACCAGAAATAATAATGGTTTCTTTTTCGGTAATACCTTCTACCTTATCTAGATTTAATTCAAGAGAAGCCACGTTTAAACCTAGGTTTTCAGCTAGAGTTTTATCACTGCCTACGGGTTTAGAAAGCAATGCTTCGTATGTGAAATCTGCAATTTGGAGCACTTGAATATTTGATGCTTCTACTTCAGATACGGATTCAATTAAACCTTTAGATTGTGCAAACAAAGGAATAGATACCCATGTAAAATCTACATTTTCAACGTATCCAAGGCGAACTAACATCATTTTCATGTACTCACGAGCACTTACAGTTCCCATTGGATTTAAGTTTCCGAGGTGATCCCCTGCGATACCGATTTCAGGGTGTGCTTTTAAGTACGCTGCCAACTTACGAATAAATTGACTGTGACTTCCATTAACATCCTTAAATGTTGTTTTACCTTCCCAGGCAAAGTTATTCATTTCTTCATATTTGCCCATCATTTTAAGTTGCATTACGAAGGCACGATATCTTGTCATTGTTTGAGTTCCAACAACACCATTGCCTTCTCCTGTGATGATTCCAAGATCTGTTAAGGTATCTAACTTATCTTGTTTAGATAAGCTTCCTGCAAAAGCCATACTTGTGGAAGATAGAACCACAGAGGTTGCCAATGCAAAGGATAATATTTTCTTTTTGAGATTGTTCATTAAGCTTTCCTCCTTATTTGTTTTGCTTTGAACACTACATTATGTTGATGACTTATGTCGACCAACTACAAAGTTATTATAGTTGATGTGGTTAACATAATCAAGGGTTTTCTTGTTGCCAAAATTATCATCAGTTTACAGAAAACTGATTTTGAAAGCATTAGAAGTGCCTGTATTTACCCGAAAGGGGTTACGCTTCATGGTCAAGAGAGAATGGTAATAATAGAAATGACTAGAGCACATTGATTATGTTTGCGACTTATGTCTATCAACTACAAGATTATTGTATCTAACTGATAGGATTCAAGCAATATAAAAAAAATGGCAAATTCCCGTAAAGGTATCTTTTATATCGATATATAAGGTAGATAGCTTTTATATAGGATATTTGATGGGTTTTTGTATGGAAATACTTGCATATAATCCTCTTTTAACATAAAATAATAGTAGAAATATAGTAGGTTATGTAAAAATACATAGAATAAATGATATAAGGAGGATATATATGAAACCCATTGGGAAAATAGGACTTGCCCTAACGATAGCTTTTAGTATTTCAACTTCTGCCTTTGCCCAGGTGCAATATACAGATGTAGCCCAAGTCCATTGGGCTTACGAATCCATACAAAAGGTATCAGATAAAAAGTGGATGACAGGAAATTTGCAAAATGAATTCAAACCCAATAAGATAGTGGATTATTTTGAGTTTTCCCAAATAGCAGCAAAGGTGGCAGGATATAAGGATCCTTTAATAGAGGAGGTTACGGCGGAGCAAAAACAATTACAAGAACAAGCCTATAAGGAAAATGAAAACATATTAACAAACTATACTAATCGCTTTACAAGATGGGAGAAACAATACAAAAACTATAACCAGCAAATTGCCTATCTCCTTTATAAAGGGATTCTAAAAGAAACGGACCTAGCTAAATTTATAATAGAACAAGAAAGTGGTACAGAGGTAGTTCGTTCTCTTAAAAGAGAAGACATGGCAGCATTTGTTGTAAGATTAATAGGAAAAGAATCAGAAGCCCTAAAAAATACTTTAACAACAGGATTTGATGATGAGAGCCTTATCAGCTCATCTATAAGGCCTCATGCAGCCTATCTAAGACAGGCGGGAATTTTTCAGGGTTCCGAATTTAACCCAAAAGGAGAAGTGACAAAAGCTGTTTTAGCAAAAGTTCTAGTTGAATCTATGACTCTTAATTCAACAGATAAGGGTAAAGTGAAAGAGGATAAGGATTTGACCGATGAAAAGGAAATCTATATTCACGGTACAGTAACATATATAGGAAATGGTTATATAGGTATACAAGATGGGAATAATAAAACTTCCTATTACTCCATAAAAGAAGGTGCAAGGTTTTATATTGGAAGTAAAGAGACTAATATAGAAAGCATTGAAAAAGGAAACAAGGTATTGATACAGCCAATAAAGGAAAACAATGTGGATTATATTTCTAAGATTATAGTACAAGAAGATAAAAAATCTCCTGAAGAGGTTAAGCCCGTAGTCCCAAATCCAGGCCCGAATACCAATGCAGACAATACAAATACCAATACCAATACAGAAACAACCCCTGTTTCTACTAGGAGGCTAGAAGGAGTAGTTGAGGCGGTAGGGAACACCAGTATAAACATTATGGTAAAATACATAGGATATCAAGGTGAGATAAGGCAGGAAGTTGAACTTTATAATATCAACCCTAATACCATAATCACAAAAGGAAATAAAACCATCTTGCCGATAGATATTACAAAAGGAAACATTATTATAGCAGAAGTCAAAGGAAATCTTCTTTACAAGGCAGTTATTATGGACAAACAAAGGGAAGTTATAGGTAGCTTAGTGGAGAAAAAACGAATAAAGAGTTTAAATAGTATGATTATAAAGGTTGATCAGGAGACATTAGAGTACCAAATTCCAACAGACATCAAAATAGCCAAGAAGGGCTTGGAAAATGCAGCGTGGAATGATTTAAGAATAGGGGATAAGATTACCCTAGATTTGGAATATGATAAGGTAGTGGGGATTAATGCCGAAGGCTTTGCCTCAGAGGTTGAGGGAATCATTGAAGAAGTATTAATATCTGCCACCCAATCAAAAATAACTATAAGACTTAATGATAATAGTGTAAAGACCTATCCTCTTATTTACGGGGCAAGGATTGCAAGGGGAAATAGGAATGAAAACCTTACCCTATATGATGTACGTTTAGGTCAAAAGGTAAAGGCTTATTTAGATAGCCTAGAAATTGAAGAAATGGCACTGGGTAACCAAACACAGGTGACTACGGTTCAAGGATATATTGATGGGATAGATTTTATTAATAACTATTTAGACCTTAGAACTAATTCCGACTTTACTGGGATTAAGCGTATACGCCTTGAAAAAGAGGTAGAGGTCTTTAGAGGGGATAAAAGATTAAATAGAAGGGATTTAGAAGAAGAGATGCTTATAGTTATCACCTTAAAAAGTTATGGCAGTGACCAAGCAAGTACAATTAATATAATAGCCAAATAAGGTGCGGGATTTCCTGCCCCTTATTTTTTATGCATTCTTCAAAGGCAAGAGCACCAATTATGAACGCGTTCTCAAAAAAACACCTTAATAAAAATTATTTAGTAGATTTTACTTGATTATTTCCTGAAATCCTAGTAATCTATATGTAGAGAGATAAAAATGAAATCGGTGACGTATTGCCTGTGCTATCAAAGATAAAAGAGTGTATTGCGCTTTAAAATGAGAGCGCGTTCAATCTTTCGTTTTTGCTAAAACAGGATTCAAATACCTAATAAAATTTTTGAGGAGGGAGCTTATGAAGTTTGGATATTTTGATGATAAAAACAAGGAATATGTGATTAATACCCCTAAGACACCATATCCATGGATCAACTACTTAGGCAACGAAGATTTTTTTGGACTTATTTCTAACACGGGGGGTGGGTATTGTTTTTATAAGGATGCTAGACTAAGAAGAATCACTAGATATCGATATAATAACATACCCATCGATAATGGAGGACGGTATTTTTATGTTCACGATAATGGCGACTACTGGACACCAGGGTGGATGCCCGTTAAAAAGGATTTAGATTTTTATGAATGCAGACATGGGCTAGGATATACATCTTTAACTGGAGAAAGAAAAGGTATAAGGCTTAATGTGACATCTTTTGTTCCCCTAAAATACAATGGAGAAGTCCATAAAGTTACTATAAGGAATAATTCTGATAAAAATAAAAACATATCCCTATTTTCTTTTGTAGAATTTTGCCTTTGGGATGCTTATGATGATATGACCAATTATCAAAGAAATTTAAACACAGGGGAAGTAGAGATAGAAGGTAGCGCGATTTATCATAAGACCGAATATAGAGAAAGAAGAAATCACTATGCTTTTTACTGGGTGAATTCAGAAATAGATGGATACGATACGGACAGAGACTCCTTCCTAGGAGCATATAATAATTTAGATACTCCACAGGTAGTAGCTGCAGGTAAATCTTCTAATTCTACTGCTAGCGGCTGGCACCCTATTGCATCCCATGGATTAGATATTTCCCTTCAACCTGAGGAAGAAAAGAGTTTTGTATTTGTCCTAGGTTATGTAGAAAATGATCCCGAAGAAAAATGGATAGACCTAAATGTTATCAATAAGGAAAAGGCATATAAAATGCAGGAAATGTTCAAAGATGGGGTAGCCGTAGATAATGCCCTTGATGAGCTAAAAGAGTATTGGAATCAACTTCTTTCTGTTTATACTTTAGATAGCCAAGATGAAAAGTTAAATCGCATGGTTAATATATGGAATCCGTATCAGTGTATGGTTACCTTTAATATGTCAAGGAGTGCCTCTTATTTCGAATCAGGAGTAGGAAGAGGTATGGGCTTTAGAGATTCAAACCAGGACTTACTAGGCTTTGTTCATCAAATCCCCGATAGGGCAAGGGAAAGAATACTTGATATTGCAGCAACCCAATTTGAGGACGGAAGTGCATACCATCAATATCAACCTTTGACCAAAAAAGGAAACCATGATATAGGCGGTGGATTTAATGATGATCCATTGTGGTTAATATTGGGAACTAGTGCCTATATTAAAGAAACAGGGGATTTTGCCATATTAGACGAAAAAGTACCCTATGATTCCAATCCAGATAATACAGGCTCACTTTTTGATCATTTAACCGCATCCTTCTACCATGTAATTAATAATTTAGGTCCCCATGGGCTTCCATTAATTGGACGGGCAGATTGGAATGATTGTCTAAACCTTAACTGTTTCTCAAAAGAACCAGGAGAATCCTTCCAAACCTTTGGGGATCCAGATGGAAGAGTTGCTGAGTCCATATTTATTGCAGGAATGTTTGTATTAATAGGGCGGGAATATGTTGAGTTATGTAAAAGAAGAGGTCTGGATGATGATGCCAAAATAGCTGAGGAACATATCGAAACTATGAGAAAGACTACGCTAGAACATGGTTATGATGGAGAATGGTTCCTTCGTGCCTATGATGCCTTTGGAGGCAAGGTTGGTAGTAAAGAAAATAAAGAAGGGCAGATTTTTATTGAGCCACAAGGTTTCTGTGTTATGGCAGGAATCGGAGTAGAAGAAGGACTGGCCAAAAAAGCTCTAGATTCTGTAAAGGAAAGACTAGAGACCCCTTATGGTATCGTTCTTAATCAACCACCATATACCGCCTACGATTATAAATTGGGGGAAATAACTAGTTATCCGCCAGGATATAAAGAAAACGCAGGGATATTCTGTCATAATAACCCTTGGATTGCCTGCGCAGAAACAGTGATTGGCAGAGGGGATAGGGCCTTTGAAATATATTCAAGGATTGCCCCGGCATATCTTGAGGAAATTAGTGAAATACACAAGTTAGAGCCCTATGTATATGCCCAGATGATAGCAGGTAAAGATGCAGTAAATGAAGGACAGGCGAAGAACTCTTGGCTTACAGGAACTGCGGCATGGAACTTTATTACCATATCCCAATGGATATTAGGAATTAAACCTGATTATGACGGACTTAAAATTGACCCCTGCATTCCAGAGGCATGGGATGGATATAAAGTAACAAGAGAGTTTAGAGGAACTATATACAATATAGAAATACAAAATAAGGACCATGTTTCAAAAGGGATTAAGAAAGTATTTTTAGATGGGAAAGAATTAAAATCTAATATTATTCCTGTTTTATCCGATAATAAAGAACACGAAGTCATAGTTCAAATGGGATAATCAAGTTCAAATCGCCTCTTTAGGCGATTTTTTTTGCTTTTTTTAATAATACCCTTTACAAATGGTTATGGATTTGTTAAAATATGATTGTATTTTTTACAAAAGTATTACGTATTTATTAAAGAAAAAATAATAATCTCAATCTGGAGGAAAAAATATGATTAACCTACAGAAAATACAATCACTAAATGGAGTAAGATACTTCAGGTTATTTGTTTTAGCTATTGTTGTGACCACCGTATTTTATCTAGGATTTCAGATTTCTACCCAGCCTAATGCCTATGCAGTTTCTTTAAATGAACAACAACTGGGGATCATAGAAGAAGAACAATTGGCAAAAGATGCATATAAAGAAGCAGAGCTGGTTATACAAGAGCAAATAGGAAATTTTATTAACATTCATGAAGAAATATCCCTAGAGCCTGTTCACGCCTCTAAGAAGGATTTAATAACTAAAGAAGATTTAACTACGAAAGTACAAGATAATATTACATATGATATACAAGCATGCGTAATAAAGGTAGACGGGGAAATACAAGCAATACTAAAAGATAAGGAGCAAGCCCAAGAAATCTTAGAAGAAATTAAAAAGACATATACTGTAGAAGGGGTAAATATGGAACACACCGAATTTGTAGAGAAGGTTACGATAGAACCCCAATACATTAAATCCTTAGAGGAAACCATATCCAAAGAGAAAGCAATTTCTTTATTAACTAAGAGTACAGTAGCTCAAAAAACTTATAATATCCGAGAAGGGGATAGTCTTTGGGGCATCGCCAAAAAATACGATATGAGTATAGAAGACGTTTTAAAGGCAAATCCAGATTTAGAAGAGGAAAGTCTACTACAGATTGGTCAGGAGATAGGATTAAACTTGCCAAAACCTATGGTTTCTGTAGTTACAAAGGAAAGATTCATATACAAAGAACCTATTGAAAAGCCAGTTAAATATGAAGAAGACGATACACAGCTTAAGACCTATATGAAGGTAATAGAAGCAGGTGAAGAAGGGGAAAAGGAAATCACCGCCTATAGGATAAGGATTAATGGTTATGAAGAAAGTACACAGACTATATCCGAAGAGGTTATAAAAGAGCCAAAGGAAGCAGTGATCATCGTTGGAACCAAAACGCCCCCTCCAAAAAGCGCTACAGGTACATTTAGAATGCCGGTATCAGGAAAATTGTCCTCAGGCTTTGGTTCGAGATGGGGGACCTTCCATGCGGGTATAGATTTGGCAGCACCCCAGGGAACACCCATATATGCATCCGATGGTGGAGTAGTAACAGAGGCAGGATGGCATGGAGGATATGGATACTTAGTTAAGGTTAACCATGGAAATGGATTTGAAACTTACTACGCCCATACAAGTAAAATATATGTTACTGTAGGTCAGAAGGTTGCCAAAGGTGAAAAGATAGCTGCAGTGGGAAGTACAGGAAATAGTACAGGGTATCACCTTCACTTTGAAGTTAGATTAAATGGTGATCCAAGAAACCCATATAATTATTTGAAATAGTATCAAATAGGCGACATTGGTCGCCTGTTTTTTGTATTATTATATTTTACAGATGCCTTTATTTTTGATACAATTAAGTAAGGTTAATAAATGAAAAGAGGTGGGGCTATGGGTCAAAGAGTTTTAGTAGTAGATGATGAAAAAAGTATTGCAGATATCATAACCTTTAACTTAAAGAGAGAGGGTTATGAGGTTTTAAATGCTTACGATGGTGAGGAGGCCCTAGGTTTAATATTTGATAAAGATCCTGATTTGATTCTTTTAGATATTATGATGCCGAAGTTAGATGGATTTCAGGTATGCAGGAAGGTGAGGGAGAAAAAGGATACCCCTATTGTAATGTTGACTGCTAGAGCCGAAGAAGTGGATAAGGTACTGGGCTTAGAACTAGGGGCCGACGATTATGTAACTAAGCCTTTTAGTGTAAGAGAGTTGATGGCAAGGGTTAAGGCAAATCTTAGAAGAATGGCAGCAGTAGAAAAGGAGATAGAAAAAGAGCATACTAAGAATGTTTTTACATACGATAATCTAACCATTAATACAGATAAATATGAAGTAATTAAAAAAGGAGAAATAATAGAACTCACCCTTAGGGAATTTGAACTTCTTAAATTTCTAGCTATGCAAAAAGGTCAGATTTTTTCAAGGGAAACTCTTCTTGAGAAGGTTTGGGGATACGAATACTACGGCGATATCCGCACAGTAGATGTGACTGTAAGACGTTTAAGAGAAAAGGTAGAAGACGATCCAAGCCGTGCAGAATACATATTAACAAAAAGAGGGGTAGGGTACTACTTTAAGGGGTAGCATATATGAAAAGTATTCAGTGGAGGCTGGTAGTTATCTACCTTACCTTAGTTTTAATCGTAATGATTTCTAGTGGAACATTTATTCTTTGGCAAATACAAGAGTATGAGTATATCAAAATACATAATGAGTTAAAGTATACCGCCGATTTAATCAGAGAAAATATAGAGCCAAAGGGCAATTCTTCACAAATAAGATTAGAAGAATTAAACTTTCTCATTGCAAATGGGGTATATTTAGGAAATCAAAGGATATATATTCTAGATATTGATGGAAACATAATCATTCCCGATGTAGAAACAAATGAAAAAAACCAATGGAATAAAAGAGCCGTATATGAGGCGAAAGTTGAAAAAAGACCAGTAATGGGAAAGCCTGTGCAAATACTAGAAGGAGGCTATGCAAGGGAATACGTTGATTATTCGTATCCGCTTTTAGTAGATGGGAATGTTGAGTACATCATATATATCCGCGCCTCTGCCCAGGAGGTTTCAGAAAATATTGCAAAGATAACGAATATAATACTAGTGGCATCTATCGGAGCTTTATTCATTACCATGATTTTTGGCATTTATTTTGCCAAGACCCTAACGGGTCCAATTAAGGTGTTAACCGTCAAGGCAAAGGAAATGGCAGAAGGATTTTTAGATCATAAGATAGAGGTAAAATCTAATGATGAAATTGGACAGTTAACGGGAAGCTTTAACCATATGGCAGAAGAATTAAGTCAGATGCTTTTAACTATATCAAGTGAAAAAAATAAGTTAGAAACTGTGATTACCCATATGGCAGACGGAGTTCTAGCCTTTGACAGGAAGGGGATGCTAATTCATGCTAATCCTGCTGCCTATAAGATGATTAAAATTACTGATACGGAAAAATATTTTTATGACATTTTCAAAAACAATGATATAGATTTAAGATTCAGTGACTTTTTACAGATGAAACCGAATTCCATAAGTCAACATCTTATGATTGTGGGGGATAAGTATATTAATGGGTGCTTTGCAGCTTACGGTAGGAAATTGGGAGATACGGAAGGTATTATCATTGTACTTCAGGACGTAACAGAACAAAAAGAACTGGAGGAAATGCGGAAGGAATTTGTGGCCAATGTATCCCATGAACTAAGGACCCCCCTAACAACGGTAAAGAGCTATGCAGAGACTCTACTAGACGGGGCATTGGACGAAAAGGATTTGGCTTTATCCTTCCTTAAGGTAATCAATAATGAGGCTGATAGAATGACTGCCTTGGTTCAAGATTTGCTTGAGCTATCAAGGCTTGATAATAAACAGGTACGGTTTCATTTGAAATCCATCAATATTGTCCATTTGGTTGCTGAGAGTGTAGAACACCATCAAATCCATGCCCAAAAAAAGAACCAAACTATGGATTGTTATATAGATATCCCAGGAGCAGTTATTAAAATTGACCCCGATAGGGTGAGACAAGTTTTAAGTAATGTATTAAGCAATGCTATAAAGTACAGTCCCGAAAAGGCAGAGATTAAGATTAGGCTATGGGAAAATGGAGAACATATTAATGTAAGTATATCAGATACAGGAATCGGAATTCCCGAAAAAAATATTTCAAGGATTTTTGAAAGGTTTTATAGGGTAGATAAGGCAAGATCTAGGGAAATGGGAGGGACAGGACTTGGTCTAGCCATTGCAAAGGAAATCATGGAAATCCATGGAGGGAGAATTTGGGCAAAAAGTGAACAGGGAAAAGGAACAACCATTACCTTAGAGTTTAATAAGTAGCAGGATGTAATTTAAAATTAAGCTAGGTGTAATCATTTTGTAACATAAGTTTTGTATAATAATAGAAGATATTATAGACTGATATGAAAGGGGGGGCATAATGCGAAAATATTTATATTTCATAGTTTTTACCTTTATGATATTATTTTGTACTTCAGAGGCTAGAGCCAATACGACAAATGCAAAGGAATATAGTATTGTGGAAGAAGATGGAACGCTAGACTTAGAAGTAATCAAAATCACTGCAGGGATTACTAAGGATAAGGAAGTTACTTTTGATGAAGTAAGAAATATATCTGGTAAATCCAAAGAAGGTACAATAATTACTTTTTCTGTTTATAAAAATGAGAGTGATGAAGAAAAGGTTGTCTTTTCGCAGAGTGTTGGTGCCTCCGAATTATTTAATCAGTTAGTAGAACTTAAAGAAGGTAGAAATTATATCAAGATTACCGTAAGGCAAGAAGATAAGGTAGAAGTATTTATTTTCCAAATAGATCGTAAAAACAAAGAAATTAAAAAGAAACTAGAAGACATAAAAATCAATAATATACTTTCAAATGATATAAATCCTGTTTTTTAAAGACAGTCTTTAAGATTTTAGAAAGTCTATTAAGATAAAAGTGGTGGTTTGAATGGATAAGGGAAAACTAAAAACCTTTTTTTTAGCCGGTTTAATCCTTTTTAGTGTTTTTCAGACGGGAGAGTTATGGTTTGGCAGTTTGTCGAGCCATAACTTTTTTTATAATTTATGGGCAAAAAGTGATTATACCAACATAGTCTACTCGGGGGAACCCGTACACCTACTTCAACCTACAGAAATTATAATTAATTTTGGAGTTGAGGGGGGGAAATATAACATACTCAAAAATACAAAGGAAGAATTTAAAATAGCCCAGAAGGAAATGGCAGATATTTTGGGAAAAACCTTTTCTAGCGGTGAATTTATAAGTCAGCAAGAATTAAGCTGGAGAGATATCCTTTCTCAAAGATCGATTTTATATAAATATCCGGGTACTATCCCAATGAAGGGATTAGTAGATTCCCAAAATAAAATAGCGGCAAAAATACCTGGATTTGATCAAATTCTTGTAGTGCCAGGTAGGACCATTAATCAAAAAATCAATTGTTTCTTTATTGATGAATCAAGTGATTATGTATATGTAGTTGCTGTAAAACATGATGTATTAGTCCTACACGAGGTAATAGATAACCTTAGGGATGATATCGCTAAGATTTCATATATATCCACAAAACAGGTAAATATGAATCAATTTGAAAATAATGTGTTTTTGCCTACATTTAACACACACCCTGTATATCAAAAAATAGAAATCAAAGACGAAATTAAAGAGAATGGGGAAGTGAATGAGGAAAAACTAGAAAGGCTTATTAACCCCTTATTTATTAATCCCACATTAAAGAGAAAACAGCAAACCCAGGACGGAACGATTTATTATATCGAGGGAAACACAATGGTTAAATATTTTACGACCGGCGTTATAGAATATCTGGATCAGTCTAGAACCAAGAAAGATGATAGCCTAAGTTTCATAGAAGCTTATCAGGTTGCCAAAAGTTTTTTAGATAAGCATAAGATGGGTTTAAATCAAGACGACCTAAAGGGTGACTTGCTTTATTTGTCGGGACAAAAGCAAACAAATAGCGGATGGGAGTTTTGCTTTGACTTTAAGTTCAAAGACATTCCTTACGATTTTTCCCGGGAAATAACAAATAAAACTGGTATGAAACATGCAGTTGAAATAGTAATCCAAGATAAAAAGATAAAAGAATACAAGAGGGTGACCTGGATAGGTTATTTATTAGATGAAGAAGCTGAGGTTAACTTAACCTATCCCGAAGCCCTAGGGGAAGTAGTTAAAAGGCTAAATGATGAAGAGGCAAATAATATAAAGATTAAGGATATGTACTGGGCATATTATCAAAAGGAAATAGATAAGCCTGCAGAAGTATATTGGATGATTAAAGCAGGAAATAAGATTTATCCCATTAAAGCAAGTCGATAAGAAAAGAGGTCAAAAATGAATTGGAAAAAAGTTAAAAATGTACTAATTATCATTTTTCTTATTATAAATGGGATTCTAGGGTATATGAACTATCAAAGAAAAGTACAAGCCTTTACCCTAACAAGTCACCAAGAAAACAATATAAAAAGGCTGCTATATAGCAATAATATTATGCTTTACACACTCTTACCTCAAAAATATCCATCTATGAAGAAGTTAATCCTTGAACCAAAATCCGTTAGTGGAGAAGAAGAAAAAAAGATTCTTAAACTGATTTTTGGGGATGTTGAGGATATCACTGTATATCTAGAAAGTATTAGTAAAAACAGAATGCAGACGGTATACTCAAAAGGCGCTAGAAAGCTTAGTTTTTCAGAGGGTAGGATTGTTTACGAGGAAGATATAAATTCAAAGCCAAAAACCATTGGTTCAAAAGAAGAATCCAAAAATCTAGCAGACAAGTTTTTGAAAAGTCTAGGATATCAGTTATCAGAATTAGAATGGGATTTTAAAGATGAAGGAAATGGACAATATAAATATCTTTATTATGAAGTATATAAGGGAAATCTAATCTATGATAGTTATATCGAATTTGTAATTAAACCTCAAGGGATTGAAAAAGTAGATATATATAGAATGAAACCTGTAAGGTATATAGAATTATCAAGAAGTATTTATGCCCCAGATGAAATTTTATTTGGGTTTATGAATCAGGTAAAAAGGGAAACTAATCCAGGTGATATAATCATTATACAAAAAGTTGATATCGGGTATCTTATCAGCCCTAAAGGGGAAGGGGTTAAGGAAGAGGAAGCTATTCCACATTATCGCATTACCTTAGCTGATGGGAGATATTACCACATAAATGCCTATAACAATGAAATCTTCTTAAATTAAGGATATATTAATAGTTACAAAGGTTTTTCGATAAAAGGGCTTTCTTATATTATACTTTAATGATATAATTGTTGGGGAATATTGAGTATGGTAAAATTCTATAATATTCTACAAGATATAACAAATCCAATTTAAGAGGTGTTAGAGTTGGAACAATTGATTGTACGAGGTAGAACAAGATTGCAGGGAGAAGTCCATGTAAATGGAGCAAAGAATGCAGCGGTGGCAATAATTCCTGCGGCAATATTATCAAATGATGTTTGTGTGATTGAAAATTTACCTTATATTGATGATGTAATTAGCTTATCAGAGACATTAAACGAAATGGGAGTTGAATGTAAATTTGTTGATTCCCATACATTAAAAATCGATAGTAAAAATCTTAATAATTTTTGTGCAACCTACGATGCAGTTAAAAAAATTCGTGCTTCTTACTATTTGTTAGGGGCTCTTTTAGGACGTTATAAAAAAGCTGAGGTAGCTTTTCCAGGGGGATGCAACTTTGGCACTAGACCCATTGACCAGCATATAAAAGGTTTTAGGGCCTTGGGCGCTGAGGTCATAGTAGAACACGGAATGATAAAGGCTTATGCAGATAAACTTGTAGGGGCTTCAGTTTACCTAGATGTGGTTAGTGTAGGTGCCACTATCAACATTATGTTGGCGGCAGTTTTAGCCGAAGGAACGACAGTAATCGAAAACGCAGCAAAAGAACCCCATGTTGTTGATACGGCGAACTTTTTAAATAGTATGGGTGCCAATGTAAAAGGTGCAGGAACCGATATAATTCGTATAGTTGGGGTTAAAGAGTTATCGGGTACTAACTATATGATTATCCCTGATCAGATTGAAGCAGGAACATTTATGATGGCATCGGCAATTACAGGGGGGGATGTAATCGTACGGAATTTGATTCCAAAGCATATGGAATCAATATCTGCAAAACTTTTGGAAATGAATATAGAAATAGAAGAAGGCGATGATTATATAAGAGTGAATGCTCCAAAACCCCTTAGAGCTATCAATGTAAAGACATTGCCCTATCCTGGATTTCCAACGGATTTGCAGCCACAAATGTCGGCGCTACTTAGTATAGCTGATGGAACTAGTATCATTACGGAAAGTGTTTGGGATAATCGCTTCCAATACATAGATGAACTTAAACGCTTAGGGGCAGAGGTGAAGGTGGAAGGAAGAGTGGCAGTAATAAGGGGTATAAAAAGATTATCGGGAGCCCAAGTTTGTGCAACGGACCTTAGGGCAGGGGCGGGACTTGTATTGGCAGCCCTAGCAGCAGAAGGGAAAACAACAATAACAAACCTCCAATATATAGATAGAGGCTATGAGACCATAGAAGTTAAATTAAATGCCATGGGTGCGGATATAAAAAGAGTTAAAAGATAATGACAAGGGAACCCCACCCTTGTCATTATTTTATCCATGGATATATACCATACTATATAAGCATAGGGTAGAAGCCCCTATACTATAAAAATATATAGGGGCGGCTCTGCACTGGCCCGTAGATAGGCGGTAAACATGAAAATAGCAATAATAACTGTAGGAAAACTAAAGGAAAAATATCTCCGAATGGGTATAGACGAATATGCAAAACGGCTATCTAGATACTGCAAATTAGAAATTATAGAAGTCCAAGATGAAAAAGTTCCAGAAAACATGAGTAGAATGGAAGAAGATGAAGTTAAAAACAAAGAAGGGAAAAAAATAATACAAAATATCAAAAATAATCCCTATGTAATAGCCCTAGCTATAGAAGGAAGGCAATATTCTTCCAAAGAAATGGCCCTAAAATTAGAAACCTTAGGTGTACAGGGAAGAAGTCATATAGCATTTATAATAGGTGGATCTATTGGCCTTTCAAAAGGGGTTTTAAATCGTGCTGATGAATACATTAGTTTTTCAAAAATGACCTTTCCCCATCAGCTTATGAGGTTGATTTTATTAGAACAAATATACAGGTCATTTAGAATAATAAAAGCAGAACCCTATCATAAATAAATTACTGGGAACAAGATAGATTTGTCGAAAAGATTAACATAAAGTTTTGATATACGTGGCTAATAATTTGACATTTTGAAATAAAATGTCCATAATAAGGGCAAATACTGTGGAGTTTAAATAAAAGATTAGGGTTTGGAGGAAGTAAAGAATGGAAGACCCCCGAAATTTTTACATCTTGGTTTAGATTTACCCTCTTTTAAGAATAGCAAGACTGCATTGAGTTCGCCACCAAGGAGGATAACTATACTGCTTATATACATCCAGAGCAGTAGTATTATTATACCTCCAATACTTCCATACATTATATTAAACTTTCCAAAGTGGTTAATATATTTAGAAAAAAGAATAGATAGTAGAATCCAAAAAAAAGTAGAAAAGATTGTTCCGGGTAATACTTCTTTAAATGTAAGCTGGCGGTTTGGCATGTGTTTGTACAAAAAAATAAAAACTATAAGGATAGTAATAATCATAATAAAATATCTAAAAATGCTCCATGAAATACCAAACCAAGGGCTAATACCTATGATAGAAAATAGATAAAAGCCAAGTATCTCACCGAAAACAAGAAAACTTAAAGAAAATGCAATGGAAGTAGTAAGGGCAATGGTAAAAAATAAAGATATTCCTCTAAGCACTAAAAAGGAACGGGTTTCTTCTTCATCATAGGCTTTATTAAGACCTCTTATAATAGAATTAACCCCGTTGGATGCACTCCAGAGGGTAGTTATCATACCGAAGGACAGTAGGGTAGTATTTCTAACTTTTAATATTTCTTTTATGGTTTTATGTACTATTAGGTAAGCTTCCCTAGGGAGCAAATGGGATAAATCTAGGAGAAAAGCATCGGAATTAATGGGGGTATAACTTAATATGGTAAAAAGAAATATTAAAAAAGGGAAAAAGGATAAAATAATATAAAAGGTGAGTTGTGCACCTAAGGCAGGGACCTCATCGTCTTGGAATCGGCAATATAATTCTTTCATAATTTGGGGTATGATTGGTTTCAAGGCTGATTCTCCTTTGAGTTGCTCTTTATAAGAGTATGGCTACTGGAACATTATTTTAAACCCTAAAGCCACAATTAAAATCCCTCCAACTAGGAGGGTTTTTAAGAATTTATTTTTTAATTGATTTTATGGATACAATATAAAGACCAGCAACATCAACTCTAACTACTTTTTTAGTAGGAAGCTTCTTAAATACCTTGTCATCGCATATAAAAGTAGTGATTTGGGGACCAACTTTTGCCTTAACTAAAGGCATTTTTTTAAAGCGGTACCACTTAGGGAATTGGTCAACTACCATTTTTGGAAAGTTTGCATTGGTTATTTTGTCTTTTTTCTTATCGATTACAAGAATTGATGTGGTCATTTTGTGTTGATTAATTAAACTTTGCTGATTATCCATTTTAGACTGCATCTTTTTACCTAGGAAATACAATCCTACAAGTATTACAGCTAAAACAGCAAGGATAATTAAAAGGATTTTCCAAATTTCCACTTGTTGTCCTCCTTCATTTCTAGATTATGTATTATCTTTTATTTTAATATTGTACCATTGATTTGCCAAATATGAAATAGCAATTTAGGTGAAAATATAACTGGATTGTATAATAGGTCAGAGTTAGGAGGGGAAGTATGGGTATATCAGACACAGTGCTATGGCTTATGAATCATATATTGTTTATAAATATATTACTTGCCATTTTGATTGTATTTTTTGAAAGACGAAACCCTTCTGTTACTTGGGCATGGCTTATGATTTTGTTTTTTGTACCCATTTTAGGTTTTTTATTATATCTTTTTTTGGGGCAGGATTTAAGGAAGAAAAAGCTCTTTGCCCTAAAAGAAGAAGAGGATCAAATAGAGAGAATGGTCCATAGGCAGGAGGAAATATTAAGCCAAAAAGACATAGAGCTGGACTATCCTAATATCAAAGAATGTAAAGATATAATATACCTTCATTTGGTCGGACATAATGCTTTATATACTCAAAAAAACAATGTACAGATTTTTAATAATGGTAATGATAAATTCAAAAAGATGATTAAAGATATAAAAAAAGCAAAAAAATTCATTCATATTGAATACTATATCATCAGAAATGATTGGCTAGGTAGAAAGATTGTGGAATTACTAACCCAAAAAGCAAGGGAAGGGGTAGAGGTAAAACTACTTTACGATGGTATGGGATGTATTTGGCTTCCTAAGAACTTTTTTAAATCTCTCATAGAAGCCGGGGGACAAACCAGCTGTTTTTTTCCACCATTTTTGCCCTATATAAACCTTAGGGTAAATTATAGGAATCATAGAAAGCTTTGTATCATTGATGGGCAAATATCATATGTTGGAGGAATAAATATAGGAACGAAATACCTCGGGTTATCTAAAAAAATGGGATTTTGGAGAGATACCCATCTAAGGATATGTGGCAGTGCTGTTGATAACTTAGAACTTAGGTTTTTATTAGACTGGCGATTTTCTACAAAGGGTTCAAAAATTATCGAGAAAAAATATTTTCCAGATAAAAATATCAATGGTAATACAGGAATTCAGATAGTTTCTAGTGGACCCGACTCTAAATGGAGTTCCATAAGAAATGGCTTTTTAAAAATGATAAGCTTAGCAAAGGAAAAGATATACATTCATACACCTTATCTTATTCCTGACGATAGTTTATTAGAGGCTCTTAAAATTGCTTCCTTGTCGGGGGTAGATGTAAGAATAATTATTCCCAATAAGCCAGATCATATGTTTGTATACTGGGCATCCCTATCTTATGTAGGAGAACTTCTCCAAGCAGGGATTAAATGTTATACCTATGAAAAGGGATTTATGCATAGTAAAATGGTCTTAGTAGATGATTTCGTCAGTACCATAGGAACTGCTAATTTTGATATTAGGAGTTTTAAAATGAATTTTGAAGTGAATGCATTTATATACGATAAATCAACAAATATTAGATTGCAAAAACAATTTATAAGAGATTTAGAGGATAGCAAAGAAATAACCCTAGAAATTTATAAAGACAGATCCTTTGGAGTTAAGTTTAAAGAATCGGTATCAAGGTTATTATCGCCAATGTTATAACTTAATAAAACCTTTATCATTCTGAGCGTAGCGAAGAATATTATACCTTATAGGCACTTTAGGATTCTTGCTACAATCAGAATGATAATATTAATTTCTTAATGCTTCAACCTTATCTTTAACGTACCCAGCCAAGTCCTTCTTATCTTCAACCTTAAGTTCATCTAAAACGATAGGCTCCCCTATATTAACGGTTATATCCCTAGCCTTAACCCAAGGAAACTGGGTTTCTAATATCCTATAGGAATTCCCAACATAAACAGGAATGATGGGCACATTAGATTTCGTGGCAAGCTTTAAGCTTCCCTTTTTAAATTCTCCTATTTCTTCCCCGATTATTCTTGTGCCTTCTGGAAATATTAATAAGGACTGGCCCTTTTTAAGAAGTTCAATTCCTTCTGTGATGGATTTAAGGGACTGCCTTATGTCATTTCTATCCATAAAGATACAATTGGTTTCTTTCATCCAAAAGGATACAATAGGTGTTTTTTTTAGTTGTATCTTTCCGATAAAAGATATAGGGACATTGATTATACTGACTAATATAGGAATATCAAAAATGCTTTTATGATTACCTACAAATAAAACCGATTGATTTTCTGGGATATTTTCTTTTCCTTTTACGCTAAGTTTGGCCCCCGAAAAAAACATTATTCCTTTAGATAAAGTTTGGAGCCAGCTATAGGCATATTGCAATTGTTTTTCCCTTGTACCGTATTTTTTTAAATAAACAAATTTTACCATGAAAAAAAGAGAAAAGAACCTATGAATACAAATATATAAAATACAAAAAAATGACCTCATAAAGTCCTCCTTTAATTAAAGTCAATACTATACTTCAATTATTATATCATATTATTTTGTTTCTTTACCAAAAAACATACAACATTTTTATTTTAAATAGAGAAACAATAATATTGAAACTAATAAAAGGAGGTATTACTATGAAAAGAACAATACAAGTGACTTTCATTGGTTTATTAGCTGTATTAACTTTACTTGCAGGTTGTGCTAGCAACAGATATACAAGAAATATGGATGATGGCATATTAGATAATGGTACAAACAATCTTGATGGAAATCGTATAACAGGAAGAACCTATAATGACAATATCAATGATGGGCTATTTAGAAATGATACAGCCTATGATAGGAATCTCATGCCTGGAAATGATAATATCTTAGATAGAGACTACACCATAAGAGAAGATAATGTAAGAAGAGGAATAACAACTCAACTTCCAAGCACAACCCTCCCTAACTTAACAAATAATAACACAACAGGAAATGTAACAAGGGGAAATACCCAAGATCAAGTTAGAACAAATACCAATAAAGCAGCTGGAAAAGTAAATACAAGATAAATAGAATAACCTCCCATAAGGAGGTTATTCTATTTACAATGTTTTGACAAGGATTTAATCTAAATTGCTGCCCCTAATATCATCAATCATTTGTTTTTTTAAATCATATAATTCTTTAGATAAATCCACGGGTATAATATGTGGATTGGTTAATCTTTTTGATTCATCCCATAAAGTATTTAATTCTCTTTTACAATAATCCCTTATGTCCATGACTGAAGGAAATTTATATACACATTCACCTTTGATAAAGACAGGAAGTAGTAATTCTCTTAAGGTATAAGTATTGGGTTTTAAATTCATTTGTTTCCATGTATTAATAGGATCAAACAATTTTAAGGGTTTATTTTCATCGAATTCTTCATCTTCTAAGGAAATTAAATCAGCCTTGATTTTACCTGAGGTTTTATCATAAACCCTAATAATTTTTTTGATACCTGGATTTGTTACTTTGTCAGGGTTTTCGGAAAGCTTTATTTTTGGAATAAAGCCGCCCCTACCATCGGATTCAGCAGCTAATTTATAAACCCCACCAAAGGAAGGACAGTCCTTAGAAGTAATAAGGCGTGTACCGACTCCCCACATAGTAATTTTGGCACCTTGACGTTTGAGATCCGCGATAAGATATTCATCAAGGTCACTAGAGGCACTGATGATTGCCTCTTTAAACCCTGCCTCATCCAGCATTTTTCTTGCTTTTTTAGAAAGATAAGCTAAATCTCCGCTATCAAGACGGATTCCTATTAACTTCGAGTTTATATTTTTTTCTTTTAATTCCTTAAATACCTGAATAGCATTAGGGACCCCAGACTTTAAAGTGTCATAGGTATCCACAAGAAGAATACAGGCATCGGGAAATATTTTTGCATATTCCCTAAAGGCACTCAATTCATCGGGAAAACTCATAACCCAACTATGAGCATGGGTGCCCTTAACAGGAACATTAAACAATTTACCGGCAAGCACATTGGAAGTTCCACTGCATCCACCAATTATTGCAGCACGAGCTCCATAAAGTCCTGCATCAGGTCCTTGTGCCCGCCTTAACCCAAACTCTAACACAGAATCTCCTTCTGATGCCCAATATACTCTAGCTGCCTTAGTGGCAATAAGGCTTTGATGGTTTATGATTGTAAGAAGGGCGGTTTCTATAAATTGGGCCTCGAAAATAGGAGCTCGAACCCTAAGAAGAGGTTCCTTTGGAAATACTACGGTACCTTCAGGGATAGCATAAATATCCCCTGTAAACTTTAAATATGATAATTCATCAATAAATTCATTACTAAAAACATTGATACTTCTTAAATAATCCAAATCCCCTTTAGAAAACCTTAGATTTTTAATATAATCGACTGCCTGTTCAAGTCCTGCAGCTATAGAAAACCCACCATTAGAAGGATTGGAACGATAAAACAAATCAAAAACTACTTCGTTATTTTTTACATTGGTTTCTTTATATCCTTGCATCATTGTCAGTTGATACAAATCAGTAAGCAAGGTTAAATTACGTTCATCCATAGTATAAGTCCTTTCCATTTTATTTTGAAACCATTATACCACAAACTATAAATATAAATAAAAATAAAAAGGATAGTTAAATCATCTATCCTTTGAGAAAAGCTTAATAAGTTCTTCACCTTTTTTAATAGAATGGCGCTCATACTGAGAGGAGAGAAGAAGAACAGTTGATAAAGAAAATAAAGAGACAAATATAACCGCTATAGTTTCCATAAAACTCCCCCTTTATGAATTTAAAATTATGATATATACTTTAAAAATATGATGGGGATCAAATAAAATGCTAGATAAATTCAAAAAACCCTTTACAAATTCAAAAAATCTTTCTATAATTATATATTGAGTTGTATATTGGGATATTTGCATAAACACGAAGAAAAGGACAAGTATGTATTTTTGGAATCTATAGCGAATTGGGGATGGTGGAAGCCCAAGATAAGGAAAATACAGAAGATCACCTTGGAGTGGCAGACTGAAAATAAAGTAGGCTCTGACGGCATTCCACCGTTAATAGGGAGACATATAAATGTATGTAATAGGTTTTCAGGTGGTATAGCGAAAGAAGCCCTTTCGTCCTGTTAAAGGATGAAAGGTTTTTTTATTTATATAAGAATGGAGGAAATACGGTGTATAACAAAGTCTCGACGGACCTTAATTTTGTGGAACGGGAAAAACAGGTATTAAAGTTTTGGAAGGATAACAATATCTTTGAAAAAAGTATTTCATCAAGGGAGAAAGGAACAACTTTCACATTTTATGATGGGCCCCCAACAGCTAATGGAAAACCTCATATAGGACATATCTTAACCCGTGTTATGAAAGATATCATTCCTAGATATAAAACCATGAAGGGATATAAGGTTTTAAGAAAAGCAGGTTGGGATACCCATGGGCTTCCCGTGGAATTAGAGGTCGAAAAAATGCTCGGTATCAGTGGTAAGCCACAGATAGAAAGCTATGGGGTAGAGCCGTTTATTAAAAAATGTAAAGAAAGTGTTTGGAAATATCAAAGTGAGTGGGAAAGAATGAGTGATAGGGTAGGATACTGGGTGGATATGGAGGAACCCTATGTAACCTATCATAATAATTATATAGAATCGGTTTGGTGGTCCCTAAAGAAAATATGGGATCAAGGATTATTATATAAGGGACATAAGATAGTGCCTTATTGTCCAAGATGTGGAACATCCTTGTCAAGTCATGAGGTTGCCCAGGGCTATAAGGATGTTAAAGAAGCTTCTGTTTATGTAAAATTTCCGGTAAAGGATCAAAATGGGGTTTTCCTAATGGCATGGACTACCACCCCTTGGACTTTGCCATCTAATGTTGCCTTAGTTGTAAATCCCAAGGAAACCTATATACGAGCTAAATGTGCTGATGAAGTGTATGTTTTGGCAGAAGCTTTAGCTTCCACAGTTTTAAATGAAGAATATGAAGTTTTAGATACAATGGTTGGGCAAGATTTAGTGGGATTAGAATACGATACAATATTCGACTTTGCTCAAATAGATAAAAAGGCATATTATGTTGTAGCAGATGATTATGTAACCTTAACTGATGGAACAGGTATCGTTCATACTGCCCCTGCCTTTGGGGAAGACGATGCCAGGATAGGTCGCACCTATGATCTTCCATTTGTGCAGTTAGTTAATGAACAAGGGAATTTTATAGAAGCGGTAACTCCATGGAAGGGTGTATTTGTAAAAGATGCAGATCCACAGATTATAAAAAATTTAGACGAAAGAAATCTCCTCTATAAATCTCAGGATTATGAACACTCCTATCCCTACTGCTGGAGATGCGATACACCCCTTTTATATTATGCACGGGATACATGGTTTATAAAAATGACAGAAGTAAGGGATAGATTACTTAAAAATAACAAAAAAATCAATTGGCTACCTGAAAATATCCGTGACGGTCGATTTGGTAAATTCTTAGAGAATGTTATAGATTGGGGCTTAAGTCGTGAAAGATACTGGGGAACGCCTTTGCCTATTTGGGAATGTAACTGCGGTCATCGCCATGCCATAGGAAGCATAGAAGAATTAAGGCAAATGGGTAAAAACGTTCCAAAAGATATAGAGCTTCATAAACCTTATATTGATAATGTGCATCTTACTTGCCCTAAGTGTAATGGTGAAATGAAAAGAGTATCAGAGGTAATCGACTGTTGGTATGATTCGGGTTCCATGCCTTTTGCACAGTGGCATTATCCTTTTGAGAACAAGGAGATTTTCGAAGCTAATTTTCCTGCTAATTTCATCAGTGAGGCAGTGGACCAAACTAGGGGATGGTTTTATACCTTGCTTGCTATATCCACACTTTTATTTGATGAGCCGGCATATAAAAATGTAATTGTTTTAGGGCTCGTTCAAGATAAAGATGGCTTTAAAATGAGTAAACATAAAGGGAATGTAGTAGATCCATGGACTGTTTTAGATAATCAGGGGGCTGATGCAGTTAGATGGTATTTCTATACTAACAGTGCTCCATGGCTTCCAAGTAGGTTTTATGGAGATGCAGTAAGTGAGGCCCAAAGAAAATTCATGGGAACTCTTTGGAATACCTATGCTTTTTATGTGCTATATGCAAATATTGATAGCTTTAATCCAATAGAATATAAACTTGAATATGATAAATTGTCATTGATGGATCAATGGATTTTATCCAAGCTCCATTCATTGATAGAAATAGTAGATAAAAATCTTGGTAATTATAAAATCATAGAATCCGCAAGGGGATTACAGGATTTTGTAAGTGATTTAAGTAATTGGTATGTAAGGAGAAGTAGGGAGCGCTTTTGGTATAAGGATATGCCACAGGATAAAATCAATGCCTATATGACCCTTTACACCGTACTAATAGAACTGACAAAGATAGTAGCTCCGTTTACTCCGTTTATGGCAGAAGAAATCTACCAAAACCTTGTGGGTAATGTGGATAAGTCTGCTCCAGAAAGTGTCCACTTATGTTCTTTTCCACAAGTAAATACCGAATTTATAAATAAGGACTTAGAAGAAAACATGAATGAAGTGCTTAAAATAGTGGTTCAGGGAAGAGCCTGCAGAAATACTGCAAATATCAAGAACAGACAGCCCATTGGAAAAATGTATGTAAAATCCTCTAAGGAGCTACCGGAATTGTTTAAAGATATAATTGCCGAAGAATTAAATCTAAAAGAGATAATATTTACAACAGATGTGGCGAATTTTACAACCTATTTATTCAAGCCACAACTAAAAACCGTAGGTCCAAAATATGGCAAATTAGTGGGCAAAATCCGCAAAGCCTTAGAGGAGCTTGATGGCAATAATGCTATGGATGAACTTAAAAGTAATAAGCCACTGACCTTTGATTTTGATGGAGAAAAGGTAGAGTTATTCGAAGAGGACCTTCTAATAGAGACCCAGCATAAGGAAGGATATGTAGCTGAAAGTGAAAAAGATATAACGGTAGTATTAGACACAAATCTTACAGAGGAACTTATAGAGGAAGGATTCGTAAGAGAAATCATCAGTAAAATCCAGACGATGAGAAAAGAAGCTAAGTTCGAGGTACAAGATAATATTAACGTTCACCACTGGGGAAATGAAAAATTAGCCAAGATTATAGAAAGAAACAAAAATGAAATATCTGGAGAAGTATTGGGCAAAACAATAGCAGAAGGAGAAAAGACAGGCTACCAAAAAGAATGGAAAATAAATAAAGAGGATATTAATTTAAGTATAGAAAAGGCATAAAAAGCAGGGGGCATTGCTCCCCACTTTTTTTAAATTCTTAAAGTTAAAGTTATAAATGTAATGCTTTTGTGTTACAATAGTAGAGCATTTATTGATGGATTCAAAATCTTTAAAAAGGAGGAAACCATGGATAATACCTTGGCAAAGGAACTGATTTCTTTCATAGATAATAGCCCGTCGCCATTCCATGTGGTAGATAATATAAAAAGAACCTTAAAGGACAATGGATTTATTAGCTTAGATACAAGGAACCGCTGGGAAATCCAAAAAAATGGACGATACTTTGTAACTACTAACGATTCCGCAATTGTTGCTTTTGATGTAGGAGAAGGCAGTGTGGAAGAGCAGGGATTTAAAATAATAGCCGCCCATACTGATAGTCCTACATTTAGGATAAAACCTACACCTGAAATGAGGGTGAAAAACTATATAAAACTAAATACAGAAAGTTATGGAGGACCCATATTACACACATGGCTTGATAGACCCCTATCTGTAGCAGGAAGAGTAGTACTAAAAAGTAATAATATTTTTAAGCCTGTTGTTAAGCTAGTGGATTTAAAAGACCCCATTGTAATAATTCCTAGTCTTGCAATTCATATGAATCGCAAGGTCAATGAAGGAATACAAATAAATAAACAAAAAGACACACTTCCACTTCTGGGAATTGTAAAAGAGGATTTAGAGAAAAACAATAGAATTGTTAACCTATTAAGCCATGAGCTGGAAAACGATACAAAAGAAATCATAGATTTTGATTTGTTTTTATATACTGTTGAGAAGGGAACAATTATGGGTATGAATAGGGAATTTATATCTTCGCCCAAACTGGACGATTTAGCCATGGTTCATGGGGGGCTTAAGGCTATCGTTCATACGAAGCCCAAATCTGGTATTAATGTTTTAGTTTGTTTTGACAATGAGGAAGTGGGAAGCGCCACAAGGCAAGGGGCAGATTCTCCAATGCTTTATAATATATTAGAAAGAATATTGATTTCCTTGGGGAAAGATAGAGCAGATTATTTTAGGGCATTAGCTCATTCTTATATGATTTCTGCAGATATGGCCCATGCTCTTCACCCGAATTATGAGGAAAAACAAGATCCGACCCACCATCCATTAATAAATGGAGGACCAGTTATTAAAATCAGCGCAAATCAAAAATACACCAGTGATGCAATCACAAGTAGTATTTATGAACAAATATGTAAAGAAGCAGGGGTTCCCGTTCAACGATTTGTAAATCGTTCTGATGAAGCAGGAGGCTCTACCATAGGACCGATAATCTCAACACAGCTAGGAATACAATCGGTAGATATAGGAAGCCCTATGCTTTCTATGCATTCGATAAGAGAATTAGGGGGAGTACTAGACCATGAGTATATCATAAGATCCTTTGAAAGATTCTATTGTTCATAATATATTTGTAGCTATAAGATTTATGCTATCCATAACAAATAGCTGCAAATTTATAATACAAATGGAGGGATTTAATTGAATTTTATTTTTAATAAGGAAGAATTCAAAAAAGAAGTCATTGAGAATATCAAGACCTTATCAAGGAAGACAATTAATACAGCTTCAAAGCAAGAAATTTATCAGGCGGTTGCCTTTGTGCTTAGGGATCTAATTGTGGATAGATGGATTGCTACCCATAAGGCTTATGAAGAACAAGACGGCAAGGTGCTTTATTATTTATCTATGGAATTTTTGATGGGTCGCGCCCTAGGAAATAACATAATTAATATAATGGCAAAGGAAGAAATAAAAGAAGTCCTAGAAGAATTAGGTATTGATTATAATGATATAGAAGAAGAAGAACCTGATCCAGGTCTTGGAAATGGAGGACTTGGAAGGTTAGCTGCATGTTTTTTAGACTCCCTTTCTACTTTAGGGTATCCGGCTTATGGCTGTGGAATAAGGTATAGATATGGCATATTTGAGCAGAGAATTATAGACGGATATCAGGAGGAGTATCCCGATAATTGGCTGGAATACGGCAATCCATGGGAAGTGATGAGACCAGAGTATTCCTGTGAAGTAAGATTTGGGGGTAATGTTAGGGTAGAAAAAAAGGAAAATGGAGAAGACAAGTTTATTCAAGAAAATTATCAATCGATAATCGCCATCCCCTATGATATACCTATTACAGGCTATAATAATTATACGGTAAATACTTTAAGAATATGGGATGCTAGAGCAGTTAATAAATTTGACTTAAAGAAATTTGAGCAGGGAGATTATCAAAAGGCAGTAGAAGAACATAATCTGGCAGAAACCATAGTAAAAGTATTATATCCTAATGATAATCATATAAAGGGAAAAGAGTTAAGGTTAAGGCAGCAGTACTTTTTTATATCTGCCAGTGTGCAACAGGCGGTTAAAAAGTTCAAAGTAAACCATACCGATCTTAAAAAAATGCCGGAGAAAGTAGCCATCCAAATGAATGACACTCATCCGTCTATGGCAGCGGCAGAACTTATGAGAATTCTCTTGGATGAGGAGAACCTATCTTGGGGTGAAGCATGGGAGATTACCCAAGGAGTTTGTGCTTATACCAATCACACCATAATGTCCGAGGCCTTAGAAAAATGGCCTATTGAATTGTTTGAAAGACTTCTGCCAAGGATTTATCAAATAATAGAAGAAATTAACCGAAGGTTTTGCCTTAAACTTATGGAAACTTACAAATTTGATTCCGAAAAAATAAGAAGAATGGCTATTATCGCCGATGGGCAGGTTAAGATGGCATACCTTGCCATAGAGGGAAGTCACTCCGTAAATGGAGTAGCAGCCCTTCATACCGAAATCTTAAAACATCAAGAATTAAAGGATTTCTATGAGATATACCCTCATAAATTTAATAATAAAACTAATGGAATTACACAAAGAAGATGGCTACTAAAATCCAATCCAAAATTGGCAGATTTGATTACCAATACCATAGGAGATAAGTGGATTACAGATTTATCAGAACTAAAGAAACTTATGATTTATAAAGAAGATGAAACCTTTAGAAAAGAGTTCATAGAAATAAAAAAACATAACAAAATAAAATTGGCTGAATACATAAAAAAACACAATAACATAGATATTGACCCCGACTCTATTTATGATATCCAAATAAAAAGACTTCATGAATATAAAAGACAGCTTCTTAATATATTGCATGTTATGTATTTGTATAATAAACTTAAGGCTAATCCTAATATGGATTTTCATCCCCATACTTTCATATTTGGGGCAAAGGCATCCTCTGGTTATAGAAGTGCAAAATTAGTCATTAAATTAATTAATACCGTGGCAGATATTATTAATAATGACGTAGGCATTGGAGGTAGAATAAAAGTAGTATTCATAGAAAACTATAATGTATCCAGTGCAGAGAAATTATTCCCTGCAGCCGATATTAGTGAACAAATATCAACTGCAAGCAAAGAAGCATCCGGTACGGGGAATATGAAATTTATGTTAAATGGAGCTGTTACTATAGGAACCCTTGATGGAGCCAATGTAGAAATAAAAGAAGAAGTAGGGAGCGATAATATATTCATATTTGGTCTAACAGCTGAAGAAGTAATAAAATATTATAAGAACGGTGGGTATAACCCCTGGGATATTTATAATAGCAATGAAGATATTAGATTGGTATTGACTCAGTTGATTAATGGATTTTTATGCAAGGAAAATCCAGAACTCTTTAGAGAGATATACGATAGTCTTTTAAATAATGGTGATTATTATTTCATATTAAAAGACTTTGAAAGTTATGCTGCTACTCATAGAAGGATGGCTGAAGTTTACAAGGATAGAAACCAATGGGTAAAAATTCAAATAGCAAATACAGCCTCAAGTGGAAAATTTTCTAGCGATAGAACCATAGAGGAATATGCGAAGGAGATATGGAATCTAAGGCCTATTCCAATAGAATATGATAATTAAATCCCCTAAATTTTAGGGGGTTTTTTATTGCTTCTATTATTAATATGAACCAAACGGGCCAAAGGGCATATATTATTATTGGATACAAAACATATATAAAGGAGGATAAAGAATGTCCCAAGAATTTGAACAAGATAGAGTAAATTGTAAAGAGCAAAAGGCGGTGCAGCAACCGATGATGCAGCAACCGATGATGCAGCAACCGATGATGCAGCAACCAATGATGCAGCAACCGATGATGCAGCAACCAATGATGCAGCAGCCAATGATGCAGCAGCCGGGTATGCAGTGCCCGTCGACACATCAAGGAGCATGTCCTAATATGCATCAAGGAATACAACAGCCGATGATGCAGTGTAATATGTCTGGTATGGACGATTTAGATGAAAGAGATATGGTATATATGAAGAAAATGTATCCTGAATTATGTCAAAGGATACAAGGATATGTAGAAGGCGAATGTGATAGGATGGATTACAGTGGAAGTCCTATGTATGAAGACTATCCTGACCAAGAGAGTGTAGAACAGATGGTAGATAGGGTATACGAAAGAATAAAAAGTGAAATGCCAGAAGTTCTAAGCGAAGGGGATATGGATAGACAGGGCGTTCCAAGAAATAGGTTAGTTCGTTCATTAGCAGGTGCATTATTACTTACAGAGTTATTTGGAAGAAGAAGGGGGTATAGGAGAAGGTATCCTTTTTATTATGGAACCGGCTATGGTTATCCATATTATCAATATCCCTACCCATATTATTAAAAATTACGGGCGGTTTTAGACCGCCCGTAATTAATTATAATTTCATTGCCCTCAAAATGGATGGATTGTTTATATATTCTTCTGAAATTAATTCCCTTTGTATTGTTATTGTATCATTTAGAATCAAATCTACTCTTTTAAAAACTTCTCTTTGACTTCCCAAATCATATATAACTCTTACAACCGGCTGGGTGATAGATTCTATTCTATTTTGTTCAACAATTGCAATGGTATTATCAGATAATAAGACGGTTGTACCTACAGGATAATAGCATATAATGCTTCTAAATATCTTAAATATATCCTCATCTAGATGATTTTTTGTCATTCGTTCCATTTCATTAAGAGTATCCACTATGGTAAAAGGGTCCCTATAAATTCTTTTACTGGTCATAGCATCAAAGACATCACAAATAGCACAAATTCTGGCCCCTTCATGAATTTGTTCTTTTGATAATCCAAGGGGGTAGCCTTCGCCATTTAACTTTTCATGATGCATAAGAATCATAACCTTACTTATTGGTGTAAGCTGGGGGTGTTCTTTGAAAATTTGGTATCCCTGAAAGGGGTGCTGCTTGACAATGCTGAATTCATCGTAGGACAATTCTGTTGGCTTACTTAGTATTTCATCAGGGATTAATATCTTCCCAAAATCATGGAGGAGTCCCCCTAAGGCCAACTTTTTCAAGTAAGGCCTATCTGCCCCCATTTTTCTTCCAAGCATCACGCATAATACCGCCACATTGACACAGTGAGCATAAGTATAATCATCTTTTGATTTGATATCTACCATATCATAAAGAAGATCTTTATGGTCTAAGATATCTTCTATTATATTAATAACGGATACTTCTAATCTATCTACATCTATTTGCTGGGTTGTTTTAAACCTTGATAGGGTATCTTTTACTAAATCAATAGTTTCTAATCTGACTTTTTCCGAGATGACATCCTTTACTTGAATCCCTTCAGAGAGGTTATCGGCAATGTATATCTGATCAATTCCCCTATGTTTTAGTTTTTGTTTATAATATATTTTAAAACTTGTATTCGTCGCTAAAAGCCTACTGCCACTTTCATCAGTAACAGTTTTTGCTATGATTTCTCCACCTTTTAAGCAATCAACCGGGATTAAGCGCATATATATATGCCCTCCGTTTCATATATAGCCTTTTTATGATAATTAATATTATTATAAGATAAAAGTGCCCTATTTTCCACATATTTAGCCGAACTTAATAAAATTTGTTTAAAAAGATACGTATAAAATAAATAGTATTGCATAAAATAATCAAGTCAAGGTATAATAAGGAAGGCAAAAGAAGGAGGATTTTTATGGTTAATAATGCAATGACTGCTGATTATTTACGTTCTGCTTATGGGGGAGAAAGCATGGCCCATATGCGTTATCTTATTTGGGGGGAAGCCGCAGAAAAAGAAGGCTTTAAAAATATAGGTATTCTTTTTAAAGCTATAGCTTATGCTGAATATGTTCATGCTAATAACCATTTTGAGGTACTAAAAGAACAAAAGGGTGATTACACTGTTCCGGCAGGGGGAGTTTTTGGACTTACCAATACTGTAGAAAATCTCCAAGGAGCAATTGATGGAGAACTCCATGAAATTGAACAAATGTACCCAGTCTATTTAAACACTGCCGAATTTCAAGAAGAAAAAGGAGCAAAGCGTTCCTTCCATTATGCGTTGGAGGCTGAGAAAATTCATGCTAAAATGTTCAAGGAAGCCCAAGAAGCAGCAAAAGCGGGCAAGGATTATGATCTTGAAGCTGTTTACATATGCCCTGTTTGCGGGTATACAGTATTGGATGAAGCACCGGACAAATGTCCAGTCTGCGGAGCTAAAAAAGAAGTATTTAAAGAGTTTAAATAACTTAAACAATTAAAGGGCGGTCTATTGATATGGCCGTCTTTTTGTGTGTCTAGAAATAATATGTCTTAAAACCCAAATAGGATAAGGCCTAAGGGTACAGTCCATAATAATTTATAGCAATGTTTAAGTAGGATATCATAAAAAAGTATTTTTATTATTTTTTCTGAAGGGGAATAAAAATGGCTTCAGCTAAACCAATTATTAGACAGATTAGCTGTATTGGAAGAATTTCCAGATAGTGGAATGACTAAAAAGGGATTAAGGATGATAGAAACAGTAAAGAATATATAAGGACTACCGTATGAATATTATTTACAATACGTATACATTATGATATTATAATAAGCATAAATAATCATAAAGGCTATGAAAAGAAGAGTAGTAAATTATTCTTTTAAAGAGAGCTCCATTAGGTGAAAAGGAGTAAAGAGTAATTTGTCGAACCAAGACTTGGAGCCGCATACGGATTTTTATAATTTTTTATAGAATGATGATATGTCGGGAGTTCCCGTTATAGAACTAGGGTATAAGTATACAATACCGTACCCAAAAGATTAATATGGCAACATATTAGTAAAATAAGGTGGCACCACGAAGCAGCGCTCTCGTCCTTAAGATGATAAATCTTGGACGGGGGCTTTTTTATTCTTGAGATTTTTTACAATTAATATAAAAGGAGATAGATATAATGAAAAAAGATATAACCAATACAACAAGGCCTACATTTCCCAAAAGAGCTATAATCACCGGGGGAATGCCCTATGGAAATAAGGAGCTGCATTTTGGACATATAGGAGGAATGTTTGTCCATGCCGATGTATTTACAAGATTTTTAAGGGATCGTATAGGAAAAGAAAATGTTATATTCGTTTCAGGAACAGACTGCTATGGTTCCCCTATATTTGAAAATTATCGTCGTTTGATAAAAGAAGGTGAATTTACGGGCACCATCGATGAATTTGTAGAACAAAATCATAAAAAACAAAAGGAAGTATTAGATGCATATGATATTTCTCTAAATTTTTATGGGGCTTCAAGTTTTGGTGATGCTGCTGATATTCATAGAGAAACCTCTGATGAATTTATTAATACTTTGTATAGGAATGGGTATTTATCCAAAATTACAACCTCTCAATTCTATGATTCGGAATTAGATGTTTTATTAAATGGCAGACAAGTAATAGGACAATGTCCTATAGAAGGCTGTTCTTCGGAAAAAGCGTATGCCGATGAATGTTCCTTAGGTCATCAATACATGCCAAAGGATTTGATTAATCCCAAAAGTACATTAACAGGGAAAAAGCCTGAGATGAGAGATGTGATTAATTGGTACTTTAATCTAGAGGATTTTAACGAAAATATAAAGGAATGGATAGATGAGATTAAGAAGAAACCTAACACCCGTAAACTATTGATAAAGGCCATAGAAGAATTTATTAAGCCCCCTATGATTTATGTAAAAAAGGACCAAATAGATGAATTAAATGCTATTACGGATATGCCTCCGTACACCCTGTCGGAAGAAGGAAAAAGCTCTGTTACCTTAATTTTTGATAATTTAGATGATAGGGATAAGGCATCTCAGGCTTTATCGGATAAAGCAATCCGCTTTAGAACAGGAAAGACCCTAGTGCCTTTCCGTCTTACAGGAAACATAGAATGGGGAGTGCCTGCTCCAGCTATCGAGAACATAGAAAACTTAACCTTCTGGGTATGGCCTGAATCCCTTTGGGCGCCCATTTCTTTTACTAAAGCTTATTTAAACCAATCCGATAAAGATTTAGGCAGCTGGGAAGATTGGTGGTGCTCTAAGGATTCATCTATTTATCAATTTATAGGGGAGGACAATATCTATTTTTATGGTCTTGCAGAAATAGGTATGTTTATGGGGATGAAAAAAGAGCTCAATCTTCCCATATTGGTCCCTAATAGCCATATCCTATTTTTAGATAAAAAGGCAAGTAGCAGTGGTAAAGTAAAACCTCCTATGGCAGGAGAATTATTAGATTATTACACTGCTGAACAACTAAGAGCTCATTTTATAAGTTTAGGCCTTGCTAATAGAAGTGTGGGATTCCAACCAAAACCCTTAAATCCAAAGGCCACAGAAAAAGATAGCGATCCAGCTCTTAAAGAGGGTAATCTCCTTACTAATGTATTCAATAGGGTTATTCGTTCTAGCTTCTATACGGTTCAACAACACTACGATGGGAAAATACCCGTAGGAGAAGTTAGTAAAGAAGTATTAGAAGATGCAAAAAATATCATTCTTGAATATGAAATGCTGATGTACAAATACGAATTCAATACTCTAACCTACTCAATGGATATTTATATCCGTAATATTAATAAATATTGGGTAAAAAACATAAAGATAGCAGAACAAACCAAAGACAGCGAATTTCATAAGCAGGTAATAATAGATACCTTCCATATGATTCGAACTGCAGCAATCCTTATGCATCCTATCGCCCCAGAAGGCACAGAAATGCTTAGAGACTACCTTAACTTCGGTGAGGAATTTTGGAGCTGGGATAGAATATTTGATACCATATACAATTTTATGGAAGACAAGGAAAATCACCCCGTAAAATTCTTAGAACCTAGGGTAGACTTTTTCGAAAAACATCCAAGTCAGCTAGGATAGATTAAAATCTAATAGTACCTCTTTCAAAGGGGTGGGTATACCTTTTGGGATTTAGAATTTTAAGCTGGTAGCAGTAACTCTTTTGCTATGGTATTTAATAATAAGGCTATTGATGAATGATGTTCATCAATAGCCTTATTAATTATATTATAAAGTGTCAGTATCAGTTGATATGTATTTGGGTCTAATATATTATTGTATTATAGGAGAACAATTTTTAAGTAATTTTTCATAGGAGGAATTGAGAATGGATAAAGGACCAAAAGCACCAAAAGACCCAGTATCAAAAAGAAATGGATTTTATATTATGGTAGATACGATTGTCGAGGCAACAGAAAGACAAAAGACAAGACCATCCCAAGAGATTTATTTAGATGATGGAAGACTTATTAATAAGGCTCAGATTGTGGGTGGCATAGAAGATGAAAATATCCTAGAGCTTTTAAAAGATTGTAAGGGATTTCGCCAATTGGTTCATAGTATAGGGGTATCTGTAACAGCCTCTAAGGATACAAAGTCAATAGAATTTGTGTTTCATAACTATGGGGAAACCAATAAATATGATGGGGGTACAATGATTCGTATTCCCTGTAGTAATAATGGAGAAGAAATAATTATTCCCCTAGGGGATATAAATTGGTCAGAGGATGATAATATTCCCGGAAAACTTGCTTTTGAATTTTTAAATCCTGGTGAAAGTGCCAAAGTAAGTGTAAAACTATATTTACATGATGGATACAAGGTTCCCGAATTTAATATTGATCCTCCAATTGACTTTGAAGACTTTCAATATAAAGAAATGATTACTAAGTCCCTTATGAATATGGGTAATAATTTAAGATTAAAAAGGGCCATAAAAAAGGCCAAAAAAGGTGAAGACCTCACAATAGCATATATCGGAGGCTCTATAACTCAAGGAGCTGGGGCTAAACCTATTCATACGAATTCCTATGCATATAGGTCTTACCTAAGCTTCAAAAAGATATTTGAAAAAGAAGGGGCAAATAATGTTCATTTTCTAAAGGCAGGGGTAGGTGGAACTCCTTCAGAATTGGGTATGATAAGGTATGAAAGAGATGTTCTTAGGGATGGAACAGTATCCCCAGATATAGTTATAGTAGAATTTGGAGTTAATGATGATGGGGATGAAACAAAAGGAGAGTGCTATGAGAGCCTTGTACTCAAAATTCTAAATGCTCCCAATAAACCTGCCGTAATCTTGTTATTTAGTGTATTTGCTAATGATTGGAATTTACAAGAACGGCTTAGTCCCGTCGGAAAATTATATAACTTACCTATAGTTAGTGTGCTAGATGCAGTGGTAGAACAATTTTCCCTAAAAAGAGGGGAAGGCAATGTAATAACAAAAAGACAGTATTTTTATGACACATATCACCCAACCAATGATGGACATAGGATAATGGCTGATTGCCTTACTTATCTTTTTAAAAGAGTGGATGAAACAAAATTAGATGAACAGGATATTATAATAGATAAAAACCCTGTAATAGGTAATGCTTTTATAGAAGTTAAACTTCTTGATAGAAAGGATTTTACAAAAGATATAGAAATAAATTCAGGTAGTTTTTCAGATGTGGATAAGGAGCTTCAAATGGTTGAAATAGATAAGGAGCCTAAGCCAGTTCCACAATTTCCATATAATTGGATGCACACCCCTGCAACAGGTACAGATAGTTTTCGCATGAAAATCAAAAGTAAAAATCTCCTTTTGATATATAAGGATTCAGGTAGGGAAGACTTTGGTAAAGCAGATATATATGTGGATGGAAAGCTAGTGCTGACAGCTAACCCCCATATTAATGGTTGGACCCATTGTAATACAGTTATATTATATAAGGAAGATATCTCAAAAGAACATATGATAGAAATAAAAATGACAAAAGGCAATGAAAATAAGTATTTTACAATATTAGGATTTGGGTATACCCTATAATATTAAAAAAGCGAGGATATCTAAAATGAATAAAAAAATACTTTTTAATGATGGATGGGAATTTTCAAAAAGCGAAGTAGAGCTTAATGAAAATAAGGATTTGATTTTTGAACCTATAGATATTCCCCATGATTGGTTAATATATAATACCTTAAACCTTTATGAAAACAGTATAGGATGGTATCGAAGAAAATACAATTATATAAATTTAAAGAAACAGATTTTTTTATATTTTGAAGGAGTTTATATGGATTCTTCCCTATATGTTAATGGGAAACTTATAGGGGAATGGAAATACGGATATTCTTCTTTTGAATATGATATAACCAAAGCATTGATTGAAGGGGAAAATGAAATCCTAGTTAAAGTAATTCACCAAAGTCCTAATAGCAGATGGTATTCGGGAGCAGGGATATATCGTAATATTTGGCTAAAAGAAAGAAACAAAAACTATATCATAAGTGATGGCATATATATAACAACGAGGAAAAAAGAAAAACAATGGGAAGTTGAAGTTGATACAACAATAAAAATTAATCAAAGGGTAGAAATTTCTCATATCATAATGGATAAGGATGCGATTATTTCATCTTCTAAAAATATCATAGAAGTAGAAGATGCCAATATATATTCTCGTACTGATAGACAAAAACTCCTAGTAGAAAACCCCTTATTATGGAGTACTGATAAACCTAATTTATATAAGATTATTACTATACTATCCCTAGTTGGTGATGAGGAAAAGGTCGAGGAAATCGAAAGAATAAAACAAAACCTTGGTTTTAAGGAAGTAATTCTAGATCCAGATGAAGGTTTTATTTTAAACGGTAAAAAGACAAAATTAAACGGAGTTTGTGAACACCATGACTTAGGTGCCTTAGGCTCTGCTTTTAATAGGTCTGCTTTAATGAGGCGTTTTAAAATACTTAAAAATATGGGGGTTAATGCCATAAGAACAGCCCATAATATGCCCGCAGTAGAATTTATGGATTTAGCTGATGAGATGGGTTTTCTTATTATTTCAGAAGCATTCGATATGTGGGAAAGATCAAAAACTACTTATGATTATGCAAGATTTTTTAAGGAATGGGCAGAGAAGGATATAAAAAGTTGGATAATAAGAGATAGAAATCATCCAAGCCTTCTTTTATGGAGTATAGGTAACGAAATTTATGATACCCATGCAGATAAAAGGGGACAAGAACTTACGAGAATGCTTATGGATTATGTATCAAAATACGACCCAAAACAAAATGCTAGGGTTACCATAGGTTCCAATTATATGCCTTGGGAAAATGCTAGAAAATGTGCTGATATTGTAAAAATTGCAGGATATAATTATGCTGAAAAATATTATAACCAACATCATAAAGAGCATCCTGATTGGATAATCTATGGCAGTGAAACGGCCTCTGTGGTACAAAGTAGGGGGGTATATCATTTTCCCTTCGAAAAGCCTATTCTAGCCGATGATGATGAGCAGTGTTCAGCCCTTGGTAATAGTTCAACCAGTTGGGGAGCAAAATCACCAGAAGCATGTATTATAGCCGAAAGAGATACCCCATTTTCTCTAGGACAATTTATTTGGACAGGATTTGATTATATAGGAGAACCAACTCCTTATCATACGAAAAATTCTTATTTTGG
This sequence comes from Candidatus Epulonipiscium sp., assembly GCA_012519205.1. NCBI lineage: Bacteria > Bacillati > Bacillota > Clostridia > Lachnospirales > Lachnospiraceae > Candidatus Epulonipiscium > Candidatus Epulonipiscium sp. The sequence continues at coordinate 78,496 of JAAYQR010000026.1, forward strand.
ACAAATTGATACTGCTACATTTGAAAAAGATTCATATTATATATATAAAGCAGCTTGGACTGATTATAAGACAGACCCAATGGTGCATATTTTCCCTTATTGGGATTTTAATGAAGGACAGATGATAGATGTAAGGGTATGCTCTAATGCCCCAAGAATTGAATTATTATTTAATGATAAACAAATAGGAGCATATGATATTGACCATAAAAATGGGACACAGCTTTTAGGTTGGTGGAAGATACCTTATAAAGAGGGAGAATTAAAGGCTATAGCCTATGATGAAAATGGCAATATAATTGCAACGGATATAAGAAAATCTTTTAAAGATGCTAGGAAAATTTGTCTTGATTGTGATAAAGATAAGGTTATGGCTAATGGCTTAGATTTGGCATTTTTAGAAATTACGGTAGAAGATGAGAATGGTAATACAGTAGAAAATGCAAATAATAGGATCCATGTATCGGTTACAGGTGAAGGCCGACTTATTGGTCTTGATAACGGAGATAGTACAGATTATGATCAATATAAGGGATTAAGTAGACGACTTTTTAATGGAAAGTTAATGGCAATCATAGCACCAACCTTAAATTCAGGTAAAATCCAAATAGAGGTTACGGGAAAAGGTCTAGAAAGTGAAAAATTACAACTAGAAGCCATAAAGTCAGAAGACAAAGAAAACAAAGGAATTATAGTCCATACTAAAAATAAAGAAATGCCTTGTACTATGGGAAGTTATGATGAGATACCCCTTAGAAAAATTGAGATTATTTCCAAAGAAAGGGAGTTTAATAAGTTAAGAAAAGAGATAAATGTACAGACAAAACTATATCCCGAAAATACCACCTATAAAGAACTAGAATGGAGTGTAGTAAATGATATAGGAGTTGCATCAAATATTGCCAAAATAGAAGCAAAGGGGGATAAAGCTAAGATAATAGCCTTAGGAGATGGTGTATTTCGAGTTCGTTGTATGAGTAAAAACGGTACCGATAAAATTAAATTAATTTCAGAACTAGAATTTAAGTCAACAGATCTTGGGATAGCCTATAAAAACCCTTATGAGTTCATTTCTGCGGGACTTTATGATTATAGTAAAGGTGAAATTGGAAACGGTAATGAAAGGGGAGTAGCTACGGCTAGGGATGGGGAAACCCAGGTAGGTTTTAGAGGAATTGACTTTGGTCCTTATGGTTCTGATAGTATAACCATTCCTATTTTTGCCCTGTCTAGTGAAGCTTATGATTTACAAATTTGGGAAGGCATGCCCGAGGAAGAGGGAAGCATGTTATTAGCTGATGTTATTTACCAAAAAGAAACTAAATGGAATGTGTACCAAGAAGAAACTTATCAATTATCAAAGAGGCTTAAGGGTATTACTTCAATTTGTTTCATACTTAATCAAAAAGTTCATATTAAAGGTTTTTACTTTGAAAAGAAAAACAGAGCCTTTGGTAAGAATATGGCTTTAGAATGTGAACATATATATGGAGATACATTTACAATAAAAGATGATTGCGTTAAAGGCATAGGGAACAATGTTTCTCTCGAATTTAATGAAATGGATTTTACTGATAAGGGAATTAAAAGAATTAGGATTTTTGGTAAATCTCCTATTGATAAAAATACGATTCATATTAGATTTAATGATGGAAAGGTTGATAATAGTCAAATAGTAGAGTTTATGTACTCGGATGATTATGAAGAACAAGTTTTTGATCTGGAAAAAATAACTGGGGTACAAAAGGTGACATTCGTATTTCTTCCCGGCTCTAATTTTGATTTTGGATGGTTTAGATTTGAATAATAACTTATGGATAAAAATACTAAAGGTGTATAAGTTTCTTTCTTCTTTCCATAATAAGAATATAAGTAAAAAAACCACTTTAAATAAAGTGGTTTTTTTATAGAGAAAGAAGGGAAAAAGTGAACTGGGATAAATATAAACAAAAACTTATACACGAAAATGGAGAATATCATCTTATATTTTATTTACCGGAAGATGTTGAGTTTTCTAGGGAATTTGATGAAATTCCTATAGAAAAAAAGAAAATAAGTATACAGCTTTATATTCAAAAAGCATATCCAAGTATTAAGATTGCATCAGTAAAACTTATGGTAGGTTCTATGGTACTAGGCACCCTTGTCCTTCAAAATCCAAATTCTGATGTTTATGGAGCCCTAACTAGTAAGACAAATCCTATTCAAATTCGTATAAATAATCAATATGTACAATCTGATACCTCCCCAGTAATAGAAAACGGTCGGGTCTTAGTTCCCATCAGAGTAATAGGGCAGTCCATGGGAGCTTTTGTCCATTGGGAAGAAAAAAATAAGGTTGCTATAATTAAAAAAGAAAATACAACTATTTATCTTCAAGCTAATTTAAATCAGGCCTTTGTAGATGGGAGGCTTCACTTTTTGGACACCCCACCAAAGATTATTAACGGTAGGCTAATGGTTCCTATTCGTTTTGTTTCAGAATCTTTTAACACCCCTGTGAATTGGGATAATAAGTCAAAGACTGTCTTAATAAATAGCACTCTACCTACAGTTTCTGATTATGTTGTAAAAAAGGGGGATACCCTGCTTGAAATAGCCCTGAAGTTTAACACATCAGTTTTAGATTTAAAAAAATGGAATAATCTTAAAACAGATATGATTTATGTAGGACAGCTTCTTAGGGTTATTCCCCCTTCAGCAATTATTGAGGGGCCTTCTATGGAAGAGATAGAGGTTATTCCTTATAAATTTGATACGGTTTTAGGGTTTACTGTTAAATATTATGAAGGTCATAATAGCTCCTATAATTCATTGAGGGATAATAATAAAAAAATAACAGATATATCAACCTTTAGTCATGGTATAACAAAAGAAGGAACTTTAGAGTCAGATTATTCCCATATAGATATGATAGGTTTTTCAGATAAAAACAATATAGATTCATTTATGTTGATTCATAATGCCCAAGGGGGTAATTTTGATAAAAACTTGGCTGAAGATGTATTGGAAAACCCCATTCTTAGAAGAAAACTGATACAAAGCATATTAGAGGGGGTGGAGCAATATGGGTATAAAGGAGTAGAGATAGACATAGAAGGGTTAAGCTCCGATGTTAGGGCTGAATATAGTTCTTTTATTAAGGAATTAAAAGCAGAATTAGGTCCTAAGGGGTATCTGGTTTCAGCAACTCTTCCCGCCAAAAGCTTTGATAATCCCAAGGATAACTGGGTTGGGGCTTATGATTATAAGGCTATAGGTGAGTATGCAGATAGGGTAGTTCTTATGACCTATGACGAACATTGGGCCGGGGGAGATTCAGGGCCCGTAGCGTCTTACGGCTGGGTGGAAGGGGTAATTGATTATGCGGTAAAAGAAATTCCCCCGGATAAATTAGTTATGGGTATCGGTGCATATGGTTATGATTGGCCAACAGGAGAAAAAGGGGGAAAGGCCGTTACGGTTTTTGAGATAGATGGATATCTCAAAAAATACGGGGGTAAAATTTTATGGAATGATACCTATAAGGCTCCTTATTATAGGTATAAGGATGATAAGGGAAAGAACAAAATAGTCTGGTTTGAAAACGAAAAAAGTGCCCAGTATAAATACAAATTAGCAAAAGCAAGGGGACTTCAGGGTATAGCGATATGGCGCCTTGGCCTTGAGGATAATAATTTTTGGAGTGGGATATCTTACAAATAAATTTAAAAGACTAATCTATAGTAAATTAAAATCACCTATGGTATAATAAAATAGGGTAATAAGGATTATATCTCCAAAGGAGGGGATTTGGTGTCAGAGAAAGTACTAGCTTGCATTACGATCCAGCAGAATAGTCGAAGGCTTATTAAAAAAGGTGCGCAATTAGCATCACAAATTGGAGGGGAACTCCATGTACTACATGTCGAACATGGGAATAATATTCTATCCCAAAACAACACGGCAGAGCTACTGCAAGAATTGTTTGACTATGCCTCGGATATAGGTGGGGAAGTCCATGTAGTTTGTGACGATAATGTACCGGAGCGGATAGTAGAGTTCATTAAGGAAATGGACATCACCCAGTTAGTGTTAGGGGAAACCATGAGAAATAAAATCCATAGACTTATTGCCAAAGATATAGAAAACTATATTACATCAACAACCCCGGAAGTAGAAATTATGGTTCTAGAAAGAGAAAAGAAATTAAATATAAAAGACAAAGAAGCATTTTCTTCATAGTAGAAACTTATATTAAGATTTGATTACATTCCTTGACAAATTTCTAGGAAAAAACTATCCTACAATAGGAAACAAAAATTTTGAAAAGGAGGTAGGACTATGTTTTTAAAAAACATTAATATTCGATTTACCAAAATTATTCAACTTAATATGGATTTTCATAACAATAACCCTACCTCAAATGAATATGCCGCTCACTAATGGTGCATTCATTTTCATATAAAGATTAAGGTCATGGGTAGTGTTATCCATGGCCTTTTTATGCTTTCCAATAGATTTCTAATTGATTTATTGCATAAAACGTCATGGCCTTCATGGCGTTTTTAGGTTATTAGGAGGAAAATTATGAGACGTTTATTTGTATATGTTAAAAGATATGGAAGTATTTATATTCTAGGGTTTTTTATTATGTTATCTGCTTTAATACTTGATATGTTTAATCCCCACTTAACTAGGCTCATCATTGATGATGTCATTACTGAGGGTAATCTTGGAATTTTTAAGCAAGTACTTTTAGGATTGATTGCGGTGACAATCGGTAGAGGGATTTTGGGTTATGGTAAGGAAATTGTATTTGATATAGTTAGTGCAAGAGTAGTAGTTAACATAAGAAAGGATTTATTCGATCATATTCAAAGCCTGTCCTTTTCATTTTTTGATGGCATGAATACAGGGGAACTAATGTCTAGGATTAAAGAAGACGTGGATAATATATGGAGAGCATTAGGCTTTGGTATTATGCTTTTTTTAGAACAGATATTTTACCTTATTATTGCCTCTTTTATGATTTTTACTCTTAACTGGAAGCTGGCTATTGTTACTTTAGCCCTTATGCCGTTTATTGGGTACATTGCCTTTAAACTAGAAAAAAGAATAGGAAAAACCTATGGAAAAATCAGTGACCAAGGGGCAGTACTTAATACTACGGCCCAAGAAAATATCGCAGGGGTTAGGTTGGTTAAAGCTTTCGGAAGGGAAAAATACGAGATTCAAAAGTTTTTAAGACAAAATGAAAAGAATTTTGATTTGAACCTCGATCAGGCATATATTTGGGCAAAATATAACCCTATGATTGAATTTTTATCTAATCTAGTTGTTGTAATCGTAACAACTATAGGTGGAATATTTGTTATCCAAGATAGGATGTCCATAGGAACCTTAGTGGCCTTTAGTAATTATGTATTCATGCTTATATGGCCCATGAGAATGTTAGGATGGCTTACAAATCTTGTGGCCCAAGCCTTGGCATCTACTAAGAAATTAGAAAAATTATTTAGGGAACAAGCTGTAATAAAAAATCCTGAAAATCCTATAATCCCAAAAGAAATAAAAGGACATATCATCTTTGATAATATAGGTCTAGAATTCGGAGGCAGTAAAGTTTTAGAGGGAATCTCCTTCGAAGCTAAGCCGGGGGGTACTATTGGGATTATGGGGGTAACCGGTTCAGGTAAGAGCTCTATTATAAACTTAACAGGAAGATACTATGATAGTACCGAGGGAAGGATTTTGATAGACGGAATTGATATAAAGAAAATGGATATTAAAACCCTAAGAAAAAGCCTGTCTGTTGTTATGCAGGATACATTTCTATTTTCTGATACAATTAAGGAAAATATTAAATTTGGAAATAAAAAGGCTTCTGACGAGGAATTAATAGCTGCAGCTAAGGATTCAGATGTTCATTCCTTCGTGATGGAGATGCCGGAAGAATATGATACTGTTATTGGTGAAAGGGGTATCGGCTTATCGGGGGGACAAAAGCAAAGAATTTCTATTGCCAGGGCTCTTCTTAAAAACAGCCCGATATTAATCTTAGATGATGCTACATCGGCCCTTGACATGGAAACAGAATATCAAATTCAAAAATCCATAGAAGAAAGGGAAAATATCACTAAGATAATCATAGCCCATAGAATTTCAGCGGTAAAAAATGCCGATGAAATACTAATACTAGAAGATGGCAAGGTAGTAGAAAGAGGTAGTCATAAAGAACTCTTAGAAAATAGAAAGGAATACTACAATATATACCAAGAACAGTTTAGAGGGCTTGAAAATGCAGCAGTTAAAGAGGTGATAGGTTAATGGCAAGGGATAATTATAAAAAAGATGAAGTATTAGAAGAACAATTAAATACAGAGATTATAGCTAGGCTACTGACTTATTTGAAACCATATAAGGTAGAGGTTTTAAAAACCTTATTCTTCATGGTGATAGTTATAGCGGTAGAACTGCTAAATCCCTACTTTCTAAAGAGGGGAATAGATTATTATATTGTGGAAAGAGATAGTGGAGGATTAATTTTACTAGGGATTTTAATGGTTATTATAAATATAGTAGCTATGTTTTGCAGTAGAAAGAGAATAATAGTTATGGCAAAGGTAACTAATCAAATACTTTTAACCATAAGGCAAGAGCTATATACCCATATCCAAACCCTATCTTTCTCATTTTTTGATAATAGACCTATAGGAAAAATATTAGCTAGGATAATAGGTGATGTAAATTCTTTGAATGAATTATTCACCAATAGTGTAACAAATCTTATTCCTGACTTTGTCAAAATAGTGGCAGTTATACTCATTATGGTAACGATGAATTTTAAACTAGCTCTCATTTCCCTTACAACCCTGCCCTTTTTACTTGTTGCTATGTTTATTATCCAGGGGATATCACGAAAAAGATGGCAGCTCCATAGAAAGAAAAATTCTAATATGAATGCCTATACCCATGAGGATTTTTCAGGAATCAAGGTGGTCCAAAGCTTTACTCAGGAGAAACATACAAGTACCATTTTTAAGGGTTTACTAGAGGAAGTAAGAAAAACCTTCGTTTCTGCCATTATGATGAACAATATGTTTTGGCCTTTGGTTGAACTTTCTTGGGGAATCGGTTCAGTAATCGTATTTTGGTATGGTGTTAAAATGTTAAATAGCGGGGATATTACTGTGGGGCTCTTGGTTGCTTTTACAGGATATGTTTCGATATTTTGGCAACCTATTATGAACATCAGTAATTTTTATAATGTACTCATAACCAATATGGCAGGGGCAGAAAGAATTTTTGAAATAATGGACATAGAACCAGATATAAAAGATAAGGAAGGAGCCAAAATACTTCCTAAAGTTAAAGGAAGGGTATCCTTTAGGGATGTATCTTTTGCTTATGACGATAAAAATCTTGTTTTAAATGATGTAACTTTCCATGTAGAACCTGGAGAAACTATTGCCCTAGTCGGTCCGACGGGAGCAGGTAAAACAACTATTATTAATTTAATCAGTAGGTTTTATGAAAATCAAAAAGGAAAGGTATCTGTTGATGGTTATAATGTTAGTGAAGTAACCCTAGAAAGTTTAAGGGGACAAATGGGCATCATGACTCAAGATACCTTTATGTTTTCAGGAACTATAAAGGATAATATTAGATATGGTAAATTAGATGCTACAGATAAAGAAATTATAAGCGCGGCTAAGGCAGTCTGTGCCCATGATTTTATTATGAAGCTAGAAAAGGGTTATAATACGGATGTAAATGAAAGGGGGTCAAGATTATCTGTAGGTCAAAGACAGCTTCTTGCTTTTGCAAGAGCCCTACTAGCTGATCCTAGGATACTAATTTTAGATGAGGCAACGGCGAGTATCGATACACAAACAGAAAGGCTCATCCAGAAAGGAATCGGAAAGCTTTTGTCAGGAAGAACCTCCTTTGTCATTGCCCATCGTCTTTCCACTATCCAGAATGCCGATAGGATTATGGTGATAGACGATGGGAAAATAAAAGAAATAGGGAGCCATGAAGAATTAATGGAACAAAAGGGATTATATTATGAACTGTTTAATGCCCAATTTAAATTTTTGGCTGGAGAGGCAATCTAGATCTACAATAGTCCTTCTAATACAATTTTCTGAAGAAGAAGGAAGTATTTAAGCTTTATGCTTAGATACTTCCTTTAATTTTATAAATTCAAAAGGTAATATCATATTGTTATTATCAGACAATAACTATATAATTGAAATCAGAATATACAGAGGGAGTATTGTTTATGTATACTATTATAAATGATGTGATTGAGTCTGTGGAAAAGGTGATTATAGGAAAAAGAGAAGTAATAGAAAAGCTTTTGGTTGCTCTTTTAAGTAATGGTCACGTATTAATTGAGGATATTCCGGGAGTGGGAAAAACTCAACTGGCAGCAGCCCTAGCCCGTTCCCTAAATGGGGATTTTAATAGGATTCAATTCACACCGGATGTTATGCCTTCGGATATTACAGGGTTTTTCATGTATAATCAGGATACAAAGAAGTTTTATTACCATAAGGGGGCTGCTATATGTAATTTCCTTTTGGTAGATGAAATCAACAGAACATCTCCAAAAACGCAATCAAGTCTTTTGGAGATTATGGAAGAGTTTCAGGTAACGGTAGATGGTAAAACATTTCCTCTGCCTAAACCATTTATGGTATTGGCAACTCAAAATCCCATAGAAAGTTCAGGAACATATCCACTGCCAGAGGCACAAATGGATAGATTTTTTCTAAAAATATCTCTTGGTTATCCCAGTAAAGGTGAGGAGAAAAAGATATTAGATAGATTTGAAATAAATAATCCTTTACAGGATTTAAATGGGGTGGTAACAACAGAAAACATTTTAAATCTACAAGAGGAAGTAAAGGGAGTAAAGGTCCACGATGGTTTGAAAAATTATATTGTAAGCATTGCAGAAGCTACCCGAAATAGCCCCCATGTAGTTCTTGGAATAAGTCCAAGGGGAAGTATAAATCTTCTAAAGGCTTCTAAGGCGTGGGCATTTATTAAGGGGAGGAGATATGTTATACCGGATGATATTAAGGAAATAGCTCCCCATGTCCTATCCCATAGAATTATTACAAAGCCTGGGAAAAATATTAATGGGGAAGAAATTATAAGACAGATTATAAATAGCATTACGGTACCGGTATTTCAAAGAGATATTATATAATTAGTTTTAAGGATGTATATTATGAAAAATTTTATGGCATTTCTTACTATGATTTTTTGTATTTACACATATGCATACATTTTTAAGGAAGAAACGGCTATATTGCTCTTATTTATGTTTATGACAGCATTTCTTCTATCAATAATATCTATTTTAATACCTCTTAGGAAACTTTCCATCTCCTTTAAAATTCCCGAGGGGGAAGTAGAAAAAAAAGAAAATCTAAATGTTGATGTACATATTAAGAATAATTCATTTCTACCCATTCCAAGGTTGGATATAATATTTCTAACGGCTTCTAATCTTAAGGAACTGTCATCTACTCATTTAAGATTATCACTAGGTCCGATGCAGGCTAAAACTGTTTCTATGGGATATATGAGCAAGACGAGGGGGAAAGTCTATCTTGGAATAGATACTATTGTAGTACGGGATTACTTAAACTTCATAAAGATGGAGCCCCTTAAAAATATAGAGGAAAGTGATTATAGAAAAACCTTGCTAATCATTCCAAGGATTTACTATAAGGATGAGAATTTTAATAGTAAAGGCTTAACCGAGGATACAGGATATCTTGACGGAAGATTTACTTATATTGTAGAACCCGGATATGAATTAAGAGATTTTGTTGGTGGGGATTCCCTTCAAAAAATACATTGGAAGTTATCAGCAAAAAAGGGTAAACTCATGGTCAGAAAAGATGAGTATATAGCTGATTTAAGGCCGTGTATTGTGGTAGATTTTATCCTTCCCCAAAAAAACATTATAATAGAAGAGAATATACTAGAAGCAGTACTGGCTACGGCCTGGGGCTTGGCTAAACAAGGAAAAGAATTAGAAGTATGGCTTTTTGAAGGTAGTAATTGGAATATGTACTACATAAATGATAGGCAGGGAGTTGTAGAACTACAAAGAATATTTGGGGAATATGAGTTTATGTCTGCTAAGAAGTGGATAGAGATTGAAAGACTACCCATATCTCATATGAAAAGACAGAATTTAAACCTAAGCGATAGGGAATTTGTTGTTTTTACGGGATGGCATGATGATGAGTTATCTAAAATAATGGGTGCATGTAGGCAGAAAAAGATAGCGATAGATATGGTTTTACTGGAAGGCGATGAGATATGAAAAATATCATACAGCAACTAAAAAATGAAGGAATAGCCTGTTTGTTTTCTATCTTATTAGTATATTGGATGATGGGTATACTTTGTGATAAATATAAATTAATAGGTTTATTTTTGGTTGCTATGATTCATATTGTATTATTTGCATTTTTTTTATACTGTAAGTGGCAAAAAGAAGTAGGCAATAAAGGTGTTGAAATATTATTCGTCTTTGTATTTATAGTTTATATATCCATAGCGATTTTTATAATAAAGACTACTTCCCTTGCTAAGGGAAGTAGCTATGGGTTATGGTTTATATATGGGTCAAATACGGGTAATATAGATATAGGATATTGGGTGGGAAGCATCCTCTTGGTATCTTTTTTATTTGGAGGAACTGTTTTTTACTTCACAAATATAAGATTTAGAATATGGGTTATTTTACTCTTATCTATGATTGTATTCATTATGGAAACGACAAAGGGAAGCCTAGGAATAACATTCGATTTTATTATTTTTTGTTTCTTGTTTTTTATATTATATACAGAATACGAAAATAAAATGAAGGGGAATAGTATACTTTTTGTTTTTATTACTTTAGGAATTACTTTAATAATACCAAAACCTGATGTTCTTCCTCAAATTCCAGTGATGGATGCTATTATTTATGGAACGGTAAAAACCTTAGGAGGTAATGTACAAATCCTAACTGGGGGAAACGGTATCAATAGGCTAAATGGATCTATTCTTACAACAAAAAGATTTATTAATGGTGGTTTGGTTCCTGATGGGAAGGAAGTTCTTTTCGAAGTCGAAGGTAAAGAACCTCTTTATCTAAGAATGCAGAGCTTTGATCAATATGAAAAAAACTATTGGTACACAGGGGAAGGAAGTCTAGATAATGGGGGAATTTTAAAAAAAGAATACTATAAAAGAAATGCTCAAAAATTTAATACTATTATTAGCATTCTTGATAAGCTAAAAGATGAGGGATGGATGGAGGAGAATTTTTCAAATATATATAAATATCTTGAATATCCCTCCTACCCCCAAAGAGTTAACCGTGCCCAAGTAATATTGAAAAATCACTATACGAAGTCATTTTTTAACCCATTAGGGGTTTTTGGTATCAAGGAGATGGGAAGGGAGAGAAATATATACATATCACAAAGCACCATATGCTTTTTAGGTATGGGGGAGTCCATTGATCTTAATTCTAAATATTACATAGATTATATTTCCCAAGGGATTACCCCCAATTCAAGAGAATTTGGGGTAATGACACAAATGAATAAAAAACTTTTAAAGATATATCCATGATGCTTTCAAAGAAAATTAATTCCTTAACAGAATATGAGCAAGATACATTATCTATAGCTGCTTTAGAAATGAAAGATGCTTATGACTATTATACAAAACTAGATAAAAATACATCTTTAGGGGTATATGAGTTGGCACAGGAAATTACAGATGGAAAGGATACAGACTATGATAAAGCCCTAGCTATACAGAACTTTTTTCATAATTCTAGCTTTATCTACACTAAACAACTCCCAAGGGTACCAAGAGATATTGATTATAACGAATACTTTATATTCGAAAGCAAAAAGGGGATTTGTGTTCAGTTTGCTTCTGCTATGGTAATTTTGGCAAGAGCATCAGGGCTTCCGGCACGGTATGTGGAAGGATATGTAGTCAATGAAAAAGACCTTAATACTGATAGATACCTAGTTAGAAGTGAACATGCCCATGCTTTTCCGGAGGTTTATATAGCAGGATATGGCTGGATGACCTTTGAACCAACGGCGGGTATAATAGAGGAAAATAAAGAAGGAGTAGGTTTATTTAAAAAACTTTTGGAAGACTATTTCTCAGTACTGGTATATATTGCAGGTATATTGGTATTTGCCCTTATAATTTTGATTGCCCTTAAATATCTAAGGGAAGTATATTGGAAAAGGAAAATCAAAAGAATTAATAAAAGCCAGGCAGTTCACGATATCTTACAAAGAACTGCTAAGAATCTAGATAAAATAAAACTTGGCAAAAAAGACTATGAAACTATGATGGAGTTTCTTACCCGTATCCATGAGATAACAAAGATTCCTATGATGGACTTAGGAAAAGTATTTGATCATGCTATATATGGGGAGACGGAGCCAAAAAAAGAAGATATAGAAAAGGCAATGGCTGTATATGAAAAGATAAAGGTATTTATTAAAAAGTATAAATAGATTACTAAATTTTAAAATAAGGCTTTTACTTATACAAAAAATATGTTATATTACAAACTGAGTCAGTTCGAAACCATCCTGACTATAAATAAAACTAGGAGGAGAAAGATGAATAAGAAGATTTTATTTTTGGTGCAATCAGCACTTATTGCTGCAATTTATGTGGTACTAACCCTGCCCTTTGCCGTAATCAGTACGGATTACTTGCAGGTACGTATTTCAGAAGCTCTAACCGTACTGCCGTTTTTCACCCCAGCGGCAATACCAGGATTATTTATTGGATGCATGATATCCAATATCTTTATAAGCAAATTTGGTATGGCAGATATTGTCTTTGGCAGCTTAGCTACATTACTGGCGGCTTATCTATCCTATAAAATGCCAAAAAAGATATTGGTTCCAATTCCACCAATCATTGTTAATGCCGTAATTGTGGGATTGCTTATTTACTATGGAACCTTTGGCAATATCAAGTGGAACCTAACCCTTCTTATATTTATGGGAGGAGTGGGATTAGGACAGCTTATATCTTGTTATATATTTGGGTATCCGTTAATGTTAGTTTTGGAAAAATATAAAAAATATATCTTTAAATAAAAAAGAACAAGAAAAACTTCTTGTTCTTTTTATATTGTGCGATTAATATGGAGCAAACTAATCAGCAAAGGTCTATTATGGAGGCTTATAGTGTTAATATTAACTTAAGATAGGGGTTTTTAATTATAATCATACCTATGGATTAAAAGTTGTTTGAAGATTCTCTCGAAAACGTGTATAATATTATTATTAAAATTAAAACCTTAATAAACTAATTCTTAAAATTTTTAGGAGAGATAGTATGGGTGTAGATGATTATACAAAAGATATTTTCTTAAATGAAAGGGACAAGGTAGAAATATTTCTTGAACTAGCAATACAAGGATCTAATGATGGAATTTGGACATGGGACATTACCGATAATAAGATATATTATGCTGGAACCCTCAGAAGTTATTATGATGCTGACAGCTCCCCTGCACATATCCCCTATGATTTTTTGGCAGAATTTATTTGCCCCTTAGACATTGATGCATTTTACAATTATTTAAAAAAATATTTAGAAAAGGAAATTCCTCATTTTAAAGTGGAGTGTAGATTTGGAAATTCCCCTGAATATGAACCAGTTTTAGTTCAAGGTAAGGCAATGTGGAATGAGAAAGGTGAGCCCTTGCTTATGGCTGGCTCTTATACCTTAATTGCAGATTTTAAAAAAACAGCAAATGAACACAATAATGTAAAGAACAGGTTAAAGGAAACATCAGCCCTTTTAAATGTTATATTTGATAATATTCCAGATCCAATATGTATAAAAGATATTGAAGATAAAATCCAGCAGTGCAATTCGGCAGCCCTTTCATTCTGGGGTAAATCAAGGGGAGAGATTATAGGAAAGACATGTGAAGAACTGGAAATATGCAGCGACCCCTGCAAAGAATCCGCAACAAGGAAGGCCCTTAAATATAAAAAACCAATAAAGATTCAAAAATATATATATTTACAAAGCAAATGGGTGGATATAATGGCATACCCAGTACTGGATGAAAACAATAATGTTAAAAGCGTTATTGAACATATTAAAGATATTACGGAACTTAAAAGGGTAGAGATGATTCTTCAAAAGAATATAAAATCTCAAAAGGAACTTATTAAAGACGCAGAGAAATATGATAAAATAAAAACAGAGTTTTTTGCAGATATATCTCACGAAATAAAAACTCCATTAAATGTTATCTTATCCAGTCTTCAGCTTCTAGAAATTTATTATACATCGACGGATGCTGTGGCAAAATATATAAAAGTTATGAAACGAAACTGCTATCGACTTCTAAGGCTTCTGAATAATCTTATCGATATAACAAAAATTGAATCAGGATATTATAAGCTTCATTTACAAAATAATGATATTGTAGATATTATAAAACAAATTACCTCCTCTGTTAGCCAATATATAGAAAATAAGGCTATAAGATTTGAATTTCAAAGCAAAGTAGATAAGAAGATTATGGCATTTGATACAGAAAAAATTGATAGGATTATGTTAAATCTTTTATCCAATGCTGCTAAGTTTACTCCGCGAGGGGGAAAAATTATGGTAAACATAGAACAAAAGGGCAATTCCATTATCGTATTTGTAGAAGATACTGGAATAGGCATTCCCCTCGAAAAACAAAAGGTTATTTTCGAGAGATTTGGACAAGTCGATTCTGAGGAAACAAGGGAGAATGAGGGCAGTGGTATAGAATTATCCCTTGTAAAATCTTTAGTAGAAATGCATGGAGGTACAATCGGATTTAGCAGTATGGAAAATAAGGGAAGCAAGTTTATAATTGAACTTCCTATTAAGGTCGCAGACGAGGAGATTAACGAAAGCAGTATAAACGATACGAAAAAAATAAAGAATATTGAAACCTTGAATATAGAGCTTTCAGATATTTATTCATAACTATATGTATTAATTAATGCCTAGTTTTTGTTTTTATGATTTTTTATTCAATAAATTAATTCAGATTATAAGAAATGTAGGGCATAACGCCCTACATTTCTACTTAAAATTGATTTTTCAATTTGGTTTGTATATAATATAAAGATGTAAAATTTGAGCTATGGGAAAAGGCTTATTATGGATTGATTATTTGAAAAGGAGAGGGACAATGTATCAAATTATAGATAAAAAAAGGTTAAACGAGGCTGTAGAGCTTATGGTAATTCATGCCCCTTTTGTTGCGCGAAAATGCGAGCCGGGACAATTTGTTATTCTTAGGGTAGAAGAAAAAGGAGAAAGAATTCCCCTAACCATAGCAGATTATGATAGAAAAAAACAGACAGTAACCATCATATACCAAATAGTAGGGTATACCACAAAACTTTTAAGTACAAAAAACATAGGAGAGAGCATTTTGGATTTTGTTGGTCCTTTAGGAAAACCCTCCGAATTAAAAAAATATAAAAGAGTTTTAGGAATAGGCGGAGGAGTTGGAGCTGCCCCTTTATACCCGCAGATTAGGAAACTTAAAGAAATGGGTGTTGAGGTAGATGTAATACTAGGGGGAAGAAATAAGGAATTCATTATATTGGATAGAGAATTTGAAACAATATGCGATAATGTTTATTATGCAACTGATGATGGTACTAAGGGAACAAAAGGTTTTGTAACTGATGTGCTTAATAGGCTCCTAGATGAAGGCGGGATATACGATGAAGTAATTGCTATAGGTCCCCTTATAATGATGAGAGCCGTAGTAAATATTACAAAGCCTAAAAACATTCCAACTGCTGTATCCTTAAATCCTATTATGATTGATGGAACAGGGATGTGTGGGGGATGCAGAGTGACCGTTGGGGGAGAGACTAAATTTGCCTGCGTAGATGGGCCGGATTTTGACGGTTTTCTAGTGGATTTTGATGAATGCATGAGAAGACAGGGAATATATAAAGAAGAAGAACATTCCTGTCGTATTGGACTAGGGGGGGAACATCATGCCTAATATGAGCATAAAAAAAGTAGCAATGCCTGAACAAGACCCCAATATAAGAAATAAAAATTTTAGGGAGGTAGCCCTAGGATATACAAAGGAACAGGCTATAGAAGAAGCTAAAAGATGTCTTAATTGTAAGCATAGGCCCTGTGTAACTGGATGTCCTGTGAATGTACCAATACCGGAATTTATAAAAGAGGTAATAGAAGGAAACTTCGAGAAAGCATATGAATTGATTTCTTCAGAAAATAATCTCCCAGCAATTTGTGGAAGGGTATGCCCCCAAGAAGAACAATGTGAAGGGAAATGTGTTAGAGGAATAAAAGGTGAATCTGTGGGAATTGGAAGACTTGAAAGATTTGTTGCTGACTATCATATACAAAAAGAGGAAATCAAAGAGTCAAGGGCGAAAAAGAACGGGATTAAGGTGGCAGTAGTAGGGGGAGGGCCAGCAGGGCTCACCTGTGCTGGAGATCTAGCCAAACTAGGATATGATGTTACGATATTTGAAGCCCTACATGCATTAGGGGGGGTACTCATGTATGGTATTCCGGAATTCCGTCTTCCAAAAGATTTAGTTGAAAAGGAAATAGAAACTATAATCAACCTAGGGGTCAAGATAAATAAAAATGTAGTGGTAGGTCGTTCTATTACCATTGATGAGCTTTTTGAAGAAGGCTATAAGGCAGTTTTTGTAGGCAGTGGTGCCGGTCTTCCTAAGTTTATGGGTTTAGAAGGAGAAAGTTTAAATGGAGTTTATGCAGCCAATGAATTTTTAACAAGGGTAAATCTTATGAAAGCTTATGATTTTCCTAATAGTTCTACCCCAGTAAAAGTAGGGAAAAAAGTTGCCGTGATTGGTGGGGGTAATGTGGCAATGGATGCTGCAAGAACTGCAAAAAGGCTTGGGGCAGAGGAGGTTTATATAATATATCGTCGTAGTGAAGAAGAACTGCCCGCAAGGAAGGAAGAAATACATCATGCAAAAGAAGAGGGTATAATATTTAACCTTCTTAATAATCCCAAGAAAATCCATGGAGAAAATGGCTGGGTAAAACAAATAGAGTGCGTTAAGATGGGTCTTGGTAAAGAAGATGAAACAGGAAGAAAAAGACCTATAGAAATAGAAGGAAGTAACTTTATTATGGATATGGATACAGTGATTATTGCCATAGGACAAACACCAAATCCATTAATTCGTCAAACGACCCCCGGGCTTAAGGTCCATAAATGGGGGGGGATTATAGTAGAAGAAGAAACGATGCATACTAGTAAGGAAGATGTTTATGCAGGGGGAGATGTAGTGACTGGGGCTGCAACAGTTATTTTGGCTATGGGAGCAGGGAAAAAGGCAGCAAAAGCAATTCATGAAAAACTTCAAATCAAATAGGCGAAAAAGACCGTATCTTATTAGGCATGAGATACGGTCTTTTGTATAATCAGAAACCTTTAGAGTTTATCTATTAATTATATTGACATATTAATTAAGCATAAGTATAATTAAATATAAGCTAATCGTTTAAGTAAATTAATTAAAAAACTTTTGGGGGGGATAAAATGATTGATATCGATATTGAAAGAGTTCTCAAAGAAGAAGCAGAGGAAGAGGTTAGACAAAACATCCTTAGATTTTGGCAAAGTCGCGGTGTGGATAAAGAAAATGGTGGATTCTTTGGATATATAGATAATGATTTAGGAGTAGACAAAGAGGCTCCTAAGGGCGCTGTATTAAATGCGAGAATCCTTTGGACTTATTCTAAGGCGTACAATATTTTCAAAGAAGATGAATATCTTAAGATGGCAAATGTAGCTTATGAATACATTAAAAACTATCTATGGGATAAAGAATTTGAAGGTCTTTTTTGGCTGGTAGACTATAAAGGGGAGCCCCTTAATACAAAAAAGCAAATATATGCTCAAGCTTTTGGAATATATGCCTTAGTCGAATACTATAGGGCGGCTAATAGCAAGGAAAGCCTAGATATAGCAATAAAGCTATACAATCTAATAGAAAAGCATAGTTATGACATAGATTATAAAGGATATTTTGAAGCTTGCTCGAGGAATTGGGAACCTACAGAGGATTTACAATTAAGCGAAGTGGATATGAATGAAAAAAAATCTATGAATACTCATCTACACGTTTTAGAAGCCTATACTAGTCTTTATGGGGTATGGAAAAACAAGGATTTTAAGCTAAGATTTAAGGAATTAATTGAAATTACCTTAGACTATATAATAGATAAAAGTAGTTTTCACTTTAAATTGTTCTTTGATGAAGCGTGGAATTCGAAGTCAAAGGTTATTTCCTATGGTCATGATATAGAAGGGAGCTGGCTTTTAGTTGAAGCAGCGGAGACTTTAGGGGATAAAGATTTATCGAACTATATAGAAAAAATATCCATATCAATGGCTCAAAAGGTATATGAAGAGGCTATAAATAAGGATGGCTCAATAATAAATGAAATGACACAAGAAGGAGATTTGGATAAAACTAGGGTTTGGTGGGTACAGGCAGAAGGGGTGGTAGGATTTTTAAATGCCTATCAATTAACTAAAAAACAGTACTTTTTAGAAGCGGCATATAATACCTGGAAATACATTAGGGACCACATTGTAGATAAAAAAAAGGGAGAATGGTTTTGGGGACTTTCAGAAAATAATGAGATAAAAAATGAAAAACCTAAAGTGAGTCCATGGAAATGCCCTTATCACAATAGTCGGACCTGTTTTGAAATAATTAAAAGAACAATGAAAGGCAATACTTCGGAGATTAATATGAATCCTGGAAAAGAATTCGATGAAAGATTAAAAAAATTATTGCGTCAATATGAAAAATTAATAAATTGTCAGAATGAAAAACTAGAAGATACGAATGGCGTTTTTTTCCGTTATAAATATCCCGTCCTAACTAAAGACCATACGCCAATTTTTTGGAAATATGATTTAGATATGGACACCAATCCTTATTTGATGGAAAGGCTAGGAATCAATGCGGTATTTAATGCAGGGGCAATTGAACTTAATAATAAATTTTATTTAGTTGCTAGGGTTGAGGGTAATGATAGGAAATCATTTTTTGCTGTGGCAGAAAGTGATACAGGTATAGATGGCTTTAGGTTTTGGGATTATCCCATATTGATGCCTGAGACAAAGAATCCAGATACAAATGTTTATGATATGCGTTTGGTAAAACATGAGGATGGATGGATTTACGGTCTTTTTTGTACTGAAAGAAAAAATCTTAATGTCCCTCTTGGAGATACTTCCAGTGCCATAGCCCAATGTGGCATAGCAAGAACAAAGGACCTAAAGCATTGGGAAAGACTTCCGGATTTAGTAACCAAATCTCCACAGCAAAGAAATGTAGTTTTGCACCCTGAATTTATTAATGGTAAATATGCATTTTATACAAGACCACAAGATGACTTTATAGAAGCCGGCAGTGGCGGGGGGATAGGCTTTGGATTTTCAAAGAGTATGGAAAATCCTATTATTGATGAGGAAAGAATTATCGATGAAAAAGTATATCATACAATAAAAGAAGTGAAAAATGGCCAGGGGGCAGCACCTATTAAAACGGCCAAGGGGTGGCTTCATATTGCCCATGGTGTTAGGAATACTGCTGCAGGCCTTAGGTATGTGCTAT
Organism: Candidatus Epulonipiscium sp.; assembly: GCA_012519205.1. Taxonomy (NCBI): domain Bacteria; kingdom Bacillati; phylum Bacillota; class Clostridia; order Lachnospirales; family Lachnospiraceae; genus Candidatus Epulonipiscium; species Candidatus Epulonipiscium sp. The sequence goes on from JAAYQR010000026.1 coordinate 98,208, forward strand.
ATGCCTTCTTAACCGACTTAAAGAAGCCTGATGAAGTAATAAGCGCTCCCGGAGGGTATCTTATAGCCCCAGAGGGAGAGGAAAGAATCGGGGACGTGTTAAATGTAGTATTTTGTAATGGGGTTATTGCAAGAAAGAGTGGAGAAATATACATATATTATGCTTCTTCTGATACACGCACCCATGTGGCAACAACAACAGTAGATAGACTTTTAGATTATGTACTTAACACACCGTCTGATCCGCTTTATTCCTATGCCTGCGTAAAGCAAAGGTATGAATTAATAGATAAGAACCTTAAGCTTATGAAGAGTTAGACGGATTAAATATTTATTGGGGGGAAAATTATGATTGAAATGACTTTAAACGGACAATGGTTAATGAAAAAAGTTGATGATAGCAAATGGATGGGGGGCGAAGTACCCGGCTCCGTTTATAAAGATTTTTTAGATAATGGTATAATACCTGACCCCTATTACAGAGATAATGAAGAAAGCATTATGAAGCTTTCTGATTATGACTATGAATATAAGAGAAATTTCAAGATTGATTGCGATATGCTCTCTTATGATAAAGTTTATTTATCCTGTGATGGTATTGATACTCTAAGTACCGTGGAGATTAATGGTAAAGAGGTATTAAAGACAGATAATATGCATAGTCAATATGAAATAGAGATAAAAGATTTTTTGATAGTAGGTGAAAATGAAATAAGGGTGGTTATATATTCTCCAACAAAATATATAAAGTTAAAAAACAAAGAACAGTTCCTGTGGAATACGTCAGATGCTCTAAAAGGCATCGGACATATCAGGAAAGCCCATTATATGTTTGGATGGGATTGGGGACCAAAGCTTCCTGATATGGGAATTTGGAGAGATATTAGCCTTAAGGCATATTCCAAAAAAAGAATAAAAGATATATATATAACCCAACACCATAAGAAAGAAAAAGTAATATTAGATTTGGATATTTCATGTGAAAACTGGGAAAACAATTTTAATGACATTACTATACAAGTTACTTCTCCTGATGGAGAAAGCATAGAATTTAAAAAAGAAAATATGAGTAATAAAGATAAGATACAGATAGATATTTTAGACCCTAAATTATGGTGGCCTAATGGATATGGGGAGCAGCCACTATACAAAATCGAGGTAATCTTAAAAGAAAATGCAAGAATCCTAGACAAAAGATTCTTAAGAATTGGTCTTAGAACCCTAACCATTAAGCAGGAAAAGGACAAATGGGGTGAAAGTTTTGCCTTTGAAATTAATGGGATAATGATATTTTCTAAAGGGGCAAATTATATCCCAGAGGATAATATCCTTGGGCGATGCAATAAAGAAAGAACAAAAATGCTCATAGAAGACTGCATTGATGCAAATTTTAATACCATAAGGGTATGGGGTGGAGGAATATATCCAGAAGATTACTTTTATGATTTATGTGATAAATATGGTCTAATTGTATGGCAGGATTTTATGTATGCTTGCACAGTTTATGATTTGAACGGGGATTTTAAGAAAAGTATAGAAAAAGAGACTATAGATAATGTAAAGCGGATTAGGCATCATGCTTGTTTAGGATTATGGTGTGGGAATAATGAAATGGAATCCGCTTGGGTGGAATGGAATTTTCCTAAAACCCCAAAATTAAAATGTGATTACATTAAGCAGTTTGAGGTATTGATTTTCGATATAGTAAACGAATATGACCCTAATACCTTTTATTGGCCTTCATCTCCATCTTCAGGGGGGAATTTTGATAATCCTAGTTCGGAAGCAAAAGGAGATATGCACTATTGGGGGGTATGGCATAGCAGGGAACCTTTTACGGCATTTAGGAAGCATTACCCTAGATTTATGTCTGAATTCGGTATCCAGTCCTTTCCGGGAATTAAGACTATAGAAAGTTTCACACTACCGAAAGATAGGAATATTTTTTTCTATGTAATGGAATCCCATCAGAAAAATCCTACAGGAAATGAAAAGATATTTTATTACATAGCACAAAACTTTAAATATCCCAAAGACTTTGAATCCGTTTCTTATACTTCCCAATTGGTTCAGGCTGAAGGAATAAAATATGGGGTGGAACATTGGAGAAGGAATAAGGGAAGGTGTATGGGGGCTATTTATTGGCAGCTTAATGATTGTTGGCCTGTAGCTTCTTGGTCTAGCATCGATTACTATGGTAGATGGAAGGCCCTACATTACTATGCAAAGAGATTTTTTAATCCCGTGCTGATATCTGCGAAAGAAGAGGGTACCTTAGTAAAGCTTCATATTGTAAATGATAGGTTAGAGGATATTAAAGGAAAAATCAATTGGAAATTAAGGGATAATAGATTCAACATTTTAGAAGAAGGAATAAGGTCTGTGGAAATCCCTAGGAATAGTACGGGTATGTATGAAGAATTGGATTTTAGAAAGAGTTTAAGTAACTTTAATCAAAAATCAAAAACATATTTAGAGTATGAATTAATCATTGATAGAAAAATAGAAAATGCAGGAACCTTTTTATTTGTTCCGCCAAAGCACTTTGAATTATTAGATCCTGCCATCAAATGGGATATAGAAGAAACTACAGATGAATTTATTTTTAGTATATATTCTATAGCTTTTGCAAAGGCTGTAGAGATTGATACTAAGGAAATAGATATAAAAGTAGAGGATAATTATTTTGATATATCTAGTGGTAAGGTTTACAAGGTAATTTTACAAAAGAAAGACATTTCAAAACCGATATCCATGAAAGAATTAAGAAATAAAATAACGATAAAAAGCTTATTTGATACATTTTGATAAATATCTTCCCTCATTTTAAAACGCAAAAGAGCCCCATCTATGATGCGGGCTCTTTTGTGTTATATATTTTCAAAGGAAGGTTCACCCTGTTTCTTCCAAATTTTTTAGCCTTATAAAGGGCATCATCGGCAGATTTTATAAGGTCGCCTTTATTTTTTGCTGTATCGGGATAAACGGATATTCCTATGGAAACAGTAATATTAACAGGGGGGCCAATGTCGATATCAAAAGGATTTTCTTGAACAGCTATACGAATTTTTTCCGCCATATCATAGGTTTTAGACATGGAAGAATTAAAAAGTAAAATGCAAAATTCTTCTCCGCCTATTCTAAAGACATTTTGGGGGGAACAGTTATTTTTTAATATAGATGCAAATTGTTTTAATATTTTGTCCCCAGCAGGATGACCATAGGTATCGTTTATATGTTTGAAATAATCAATATCCAGCATTATAAGAGAGAGTTTTGCATTTTCTTTAGAAACAGATGAAAATGCCTTTGAAAATTTCAGGTGAAATTGTCTAGTATTATTAATCCCTGTTAAAAAATCTTGGGTGGCTTGGGTTTTAAGATGAAAAAACAAATGATAGTTTTTCCTTATTATATTTAGAAGAATATATATATAAGAACTTAGTAATATACAAATGATAATAAAAAGATATAAGGGAGGGGATATGGATTTCGAATAAATAAAAAATGTTATAAAACAAGAAACATTTAAAAATATCCACTTTTTTAATAGAGAGAAAGGAAGTCTACCGATAATTGTGCAGAAAGCTATAATAAGTATACTTATTATAGCTTCTTCAAAGGAAGGGGTGGAAATAAAACGAAATCCAAGAAGTATAACTCCCCCTATTAAAGAAGAAATATAGCCACCTAATAGGCTTAAGGGGGAAAGAATCGTCCATAAAATGCCTAAGTACAATAAGGAATTTGCAGGGAAATTAGGATAAAAAAGCAAGAATATTCCGGTAAATCCTCCTACTAGGCCGAGAGTTTGTTTTTTATATTCATTTTCCTTAAACCAATAATCCTTAAATAAAATACTGCCAAGGGTTACAACAGAAGTAACCAAAAGTAGTTTACTTAAAATTTCATAGGGCATATGAATTCCTTCTTTTTCATAATTTAGAATTATAGCTGTATAATACTATTATAAGTATTTTCACATAAAATACAAATAGAAATGGTTCGAAATTACTACAAAGATATAATATTATCGGATTAGCATGAAGGTTTTAGATATTTATTCCTACTGGACAAGTGGTAGATTCTATGTTAAAATAAGTTGTTGTTTGGACAAGTAAATAAGTGATGGGTAGTTGCCAAGCGGTAAGGCTCAGGATTCTGACTCCTGCATGCGAAGGTTCGAATCCTTCCTACCCAGTCATCGCGAGCGGGTGTGGCGGAATAGGCAGACGCAGCAGACTCAAAATCTGCCGGTGGCAACACCGTGGGGGTTCGACTCCCTTCATCCGCATTAAATAAAGTAGAGTACATATGTACTCCACTTTTGCGTTGGTTGCCAAGATTGTTCTATAGGCTTTACGGCTATTCTAATGCATTTTTACCCTATAATATCTTTTAGAGAGCAATAGATAGCAACCTTTATGACCATCTTAAAGTTTACCCCCAAATAAAGCCAAGAAAAATTTTAATTGTATTTTCCTTTTATCTCTAAAAAGCATTCTGGTATCTCTTCGTTTATTAGATACATCATATGAGCCAGTTGGTTACTTGCCTCTTGGTTTTCTGCCTTATTATAATCAATGCTCGCTTGAAGTTCGTCGATGTAGGGGATGACATCTCTTTTAGAGGGCTCAAATTGCTCTAAGGATTTAGCCAATATTTTACCGTCTACGCCCCAAGTTTTTGCAAAATTGGCTGTTTCCTTTTTGACCCTTGCTCGTTTCCAATTTTCAAAGTCTTGGTCAAAATCCAATTCCGCTCTTATATGCCCGGTCAATAGTTCAGTTTCCACAAACTCTTTAAGCAGTTTAGCCTGTTCCGCCTGACCCATATCACTTAGTTCCTGTATTTCTTCATAAATTAGCCTAAGAGTTTCATCGTCTACGGTTTTAAAACCCTTCTCGTTCTTTATTCTAGAGCCTATAAGGCTTAATATATGCTCATCCATTTTAAATCGCTCGTTCTGCCACACATATTCATAGTACTGCATAACAGTCCCCAGTTGTTTAGAAGTATCCACAAAACATAAAATAAAATACTCCTTTGCTTTGGCATCAGATTTTAGACTTTCCCATTGCTACTATATCCTCAAAATATGCTTCTTTGCCTTCCATAAGCTCTTTGACTAAATTGTTAAGTTTAAAGGTTGTGGTTACTATGATGCCTCTCTTTGGTGATATTAGTTGCTTCTTTAGCTGGTAGGTATGTTTAGTATCATCAACTGATACGGCTTCATAGGCGGAGTAAGCTTTAAAGTTTTCACTAGTACTTTTATCCAGTTCATTTCTGTCTACTAGGAAGATAACCTTATCAAAACCACCACGGGTAGAGAGAAAGAGGGCGGTCTTAAAGCTGGTAATTGTCTTGCCCGAACCTGTGGCAGAATAAGTACAGCTGTAAATGATAAACAAGGATTTACACCTATAGCACTATTATTATCTTAATAAAATCCTATTTTTTATCTTCTACACTTTGCAACTTAGTTTCCATATCCTCCAAGGCCTTGATATAATCCTTTTCTACTTTTGAAATATCATCGATGTATAGTTCCTTATATTTTTTATATTCTTCCTTTGCCTTAAGCTCAGCTGTTTTAGCACTAATCTTTCCAGCATGAGTTAGAATTTCATGCTTGGACAGTTTAAGAAATCCATCCAAGGTCTCAATCCAATCTAACATATACATAGGTATTCTTCTTCTTGCTTGCATTTCAGCAAATTCAAGATAAGCAGAAACTATGCTATTTAGTGCAGATAATTCCTCTTCTGTACAATAGTTTTTTGCAACTAATGCATCCGCTTGTCTTGGTTGTTCTCCTTTAAAACTTAGCATTCCCATATAAGGCTTGTCTGCATCTGCTGAGTAATATATCTTTTCTGCAGCAGTTTGCCCATGAGCTGCCCAATGCATTTTGTTCTGTACTGTTTTAAAAAACAAAGTTGATTCACCAGTTTTAGGGTTATAGTCAACACTTGTTGCATAAATATCAAGTATTTTTCTCCAGAATACCTTTTCTGATGAACGTATATCTCGAATACGTTCTAACAACTCATTAAAATAGATTCCGCCACCATTATTTTTAAGAAGATCATCATTTAGGGCAAACCCTTTTTTCATATATTCCTTTAAAACATTGCTGGCCCAAATTCTAAACTGTGTACCTCGCAGAGATTTCACACGATAACCCACAGAAATAATAACATCCAAGTTATAATAGTCTACTTGGTATGTTTTTCCATCGGTTGCAGTTGTTGCAAAATTTGCAACAACTGAATCTCTTATCAGCTCACCCTCATTAAATATATTTTTTATATGCCTCGAGATAGTAGATTTATCACGCTGAAATAATTCAGCCATCTGATCTATAGAAAGCCAAACCGTATCATCCTCAAAAGTCGTTTCTATTTTAGTCAAACCGTCTTCTGTTTGGTACATTATAATTTCAGAGCTCATATTCATACTCCTTACATGATTTTATTTTTTATTTCAATGGTTCAATATAAGAAAGGAAGTCCACTAATCCTTTTTTTAGTTCATAGACCCCAATATAAGGCTGCTCTATATACCACATTGAATTTTTATTATAAATAAATATTCTATATACCCAATCCTCACTCATTGTATTGAGGTTAAGAGTATAGTAATCTCTTACCATGGGCCTATCATGTACTGTCATTATTCTTGTAGGTTTCGCACCTGATAGAATGTTTAATATTTCTGTAATTTCTTCATTATTTGTATACTTTACTAGAAGATTATCCTTATCTATTTCTACAACATTAACCTCATTTGCTAGGGGTAATTTTATAGGTTTGGCTAAAGGAAAAGTATTTATATAAATCACTGATACACTAATAATTATAATAAAAATAACAACTATACCAATACGTATTATTCTTTTCTTCAAATTCTTCTCTCCTAACTTTTCGATTAAGGAACCTGGTACTTTACAAAAAGTTTTTAATTAGAACTACCCTTCTTTGATTTCCTTGTCCGAATAATCAACCAGAGTTTTCCTACATTTCTTACAAAACCTTACATAATAGTTGGATCCGCCGCATACCATGTTTGAACTTCATTTGCTTCATTACGTCCCTTTATCCAAGCTACTCCAAAAATAAGTTTTTGTGATTTTGTGGTTGGAAGTATGTGATATCCCAAACCATTGTGAAGGTTAACGCTATCGTAATCATAACTACTAATCCTTTTACCATCTACGTAGATAGTATCAGCTGCAATTCCAATGGATAATTTAATGTCATCTTGATAAAAAGCTTTACATTCCAGCCCTTCTCCTGACTCATCATAAGATTCAATACTACTAAAATCAATTCCTTCCAAGGTACAATAAATTAGTTGAGGAAACATATCATTTTCATATTCTACAATTATCTTATATCTACCATCGATATCTGGAAATATATTTGAATTGCAATCAAGTTTAACTATCTTATATTTTATTTTGTTAGCATTATTATATATAGCTACAACTCCTAATGGTGTTATTAGTTTTTCCATTTAATCACCTAACCTTTAGTTCATGGATATTTGCTACATATTTATCTACATATACGCAACTGATTACCATTTCAAATATATTTATACTATATAATCTTAAATGATTAAAGAACAAGCTCCTACCTCATGCACTACTTACAACAATTATACCTAATTCCTCTAAGCAATGCATGGATTATTTTCAATAAAAGCCTCTGAAGCCCTTGATATTAAAGCATCTATGCACTCTGTCACTATTATGACACGAGCCCCGGTGGCAAAATAAGAGCTAGATTAAACAATCTAGCTCTTATTGGAAGTATTGTATCTATTGGTTATTTTTCTATTTGGATTTAAGAACTCTTTTCTTAAATGAGCTGAATTTTGAAATATATTTACTGGTATATAATAGAGCAATTATAAGCATTCCAAAAGCTAACCCCAAGCAAAAATCTGCAATATTTTTAGTAATACCAAGTCCAACTAAATCAGTATATTCCAAAATCATAAAAACAATAAAACTCACTACACCAATCCAGGAAAAAACATGTAATTTCCTCATCAGTTTTATTTTTTCATCATTAGTAAAATCAGCAACTTTCAATACAGTTTCTTTTAATTCTTCATTCATTTTTTCACTTCTCCTTTCCCCATCTAATAATTCTTCGAGATCCACATTATAATAATCTGCCAATTCAATAATTATGCATATATCTGGCAAGTTTGAGCCGGTTTCCCATCTGGATACGGTTCTATTGGATACACACATAATTTCTGCTAATTGTTCTTGGGTAATACTTTTCTCTCTACGAAGTTCTTTCATAAATTCGCCTATCTTCTTTTGATTCATTAATTTTTCCTCCTTTCTTTTTTAGGCTAAGGGAAATAAGTGAGATTTAACAGGACATAGATAAGGAAATAGCTTGTATTTCATAACTGGACACAAGATGTCTAGCTATTTTATTTGTACCAGTTCCATATGCTTCTATCGGTATCTGCCAGTTAGCATATGATATTACAAGTTTCTTAATCTTTGCTTTTGTAATTCTATGCAAAACCAAGTTAACTTTTAATAATAGTTCCTGAAGCCCTTGATACTAAAGCATTTATGCACCCTATCACTATTATGACACGCTCCTCTGTAGTATGCCATACATAGCCACCATGGGGGATTTTATCTTCATTGTCAAGACCAAAGGCTGCCAATTCCACTGCTTGCAGGGCATATACCTGATCGGGTCGCATTATCATATGTTTGCTGTTTTCTTCGTCTTCGTCGATAATTAAGTAGTCACCAACTAGCTGGTGAGCCATTGGTATCATTAGAAAACTGGCTATAACCTCTTTCCAATCGTTGATGGGTTATTGTCTCTATCTGCCCAGCCAAAGACAAACTTTGGATTAAAGTCATTTATAGTCTTTGGAGTTGCAAAATACCTTGTGGCTACTTCTGAAGTGACAACCATTATTTAGGAAAAAGCCATAAAGTTATTGGTATATTCGCCATCTCCATAGTATCTTTTAAACTGATAAAATGCCTCTGTTAAGGACTTGTCCGTTCTCTTTTGCTCAATATTAATTAAGGGTAAACCATTGATTAAAAGGACTATATCAAAACGGTTACCATTAGGTGTAGATACTTCACGGGCTATGGTATAGCTGGAATCACCACCGCTGACCTGTGCCTTTTTAAATATAGTCACTTAGTGTAAAATGATTGTAGGAAAAAAATAAAAGAGAATAACTCCTTATGTTATAATGCAAGTGCCAAAACCCACAAATAACAAAGAAAGGAATCATTCTCATGAATACTATTGTACATCAAATTATCGAAAAAATCATTAGTGGAAGTAACGAAAATTTAGAAAGTCTTTTTAAAAAGGATAAAGATATATCAACCTATATATTAAACACAAAAGGAATGTTAAATGGAATAGGGACAGATCTTGTCAAGATGGCATTAGAAATGGCAGATGAAATAGTCAAAGAATCAAGCAGCAGAAAAGAAAACTGGAATGTTCAAAGAAAAGCTGATGAGAAAGTATTATTAACACTGTTTGGAGAAGTTAATTATAAGCGAACCTATTATAAACATAAGCACAATAAGGAATATAGCTATCTATCAGATGAGATACTTTGCCTATCCCCTCATGAACGAATGGATGCTTCTCTTGAAGCAGAATTAATCACAAAAACCACCGATTTATCTTATGAAAAAAGTGGGAAAAGGTCAGCAACAAATTTACGTATTAGTAAACAAACAGTAATGAACAGTATTAGAAACTTAGGAGCGCTAGATTATGATGCATTGATCCCAACTACTAATTTGAAAGATCAAAAGAAGGTCAAAATTATATATATAGAAGCAGACGAAGACCATGTTGCTATGCAAGATGGTAGTAATAGACAGGTAAGATTAATCTATGTTCATGGAGGAAGAAAAAAACAAGCTCAGGGCGTACGCCGTGCAATAGTAAGTTCATCCGCATTGAAGTACGTGGAGTACATATACTCTACTTTTGTATATCGTGCATAATTTTCTAAAACACGGGGATAACTATGGAGAAGAGCATACTCCAATCCTAAATAGGAAATGACCTATTTAGGATTCTATCTAAGAATAGGTAAAACAAGGAATCCACACGAAGAATGGAAATAGTATTAAAGGTAATTTAAGATTTTAAGAAACAACTTATTAAAATGGGTTGAAAAAGTTCTAAGAAGAGTATATAATTAAGATGAAGTTATTAAAATGCATTTAAAAAGTTTAGGAGGGATCTTATGAAAGAATATTTTGAAGGTGTAAGTAAGATTCAATATGAAGGACCAAATTCTACTAATCCTTTAGCATTTAAATATTATGACCCAAATAAAGTAGTGGCAGGAAAACCAATGAAAGATCATTTTAGATTTGCCATGAGTTATTGGCACACTCTAACAGCTATGGGTACTGACGTATTTGGTGAAGGAACAGCCCAAAGACCTTGGGCGGGCAAAGAAGGAATGGAATTAGCTAAGGCAAGGGCTGAGGCAGGATTCGAATTTATGAGTAAACTAGGCATAGAGTATTTTTGTTTTCATGATCTTGATATTGCCCCAGAAGGTAACTCATTAGAAGAAAAATTTGCTTACTTAGATGAGATTTCCGATTATATTTTAGAGTTAATGCAAAAGACAGGTATAAAATGCTTATGGGGAACAACTAATGCATTTGGAAACCAAAGATTTGTTCATGGGGCATCTACCTCTCCTAATGCCGATGTATTTGCTATTGCTGCTGCACAGGTTAAAAAAGCAATGGATATTACCAAAAAGCTCGGTGGAGAAAACTATGTATTTTGGGGTGGAAGAGAAGGTTATGAAACCCTGCTTAATACGGATACAGCCTTGGAGCAAGATAATTATGCAAGATTTTTGCAAATGGCAGTGGATTATGCTAAGAAAATAGGTTTCACAGGACAATTCCTAATTGAGCCTAAACCAAAAGAGCCTACAAAACATCAATACGATTTTGACGTTATGACTGTTTTAGGTTTTCTCAGAAGATACAATTTACAAGATTATTTTAAGGTGAACATAGAAGCTAATCATGCGACATTGGCAGGCCACACATTCCAACACGAACTTAACTTTGCTAGAATCAACGGTGTATTGGGAAGTATCGATGCTAACCAAGGAGATGTAATGTTAGGCTGGGATACGGATCAATTCCCAACTAATATTTATGATGCAGTTTTAGCTATGTATGAAGTACTTAAAAATGAAGGTATAGCTCCGGGAGGATTTAACTTTGATGCTAAGGTAAGAAGGGGTTCCTTTGAGGTAGAAGACCTATTTATCGGATACATTGTTGGAATGGACACCTTTGCTAAGGGACTTATGGTAGCGGATCAAATGCTTTCTGATAAGGCATTAGAAAGTTTTGTAGAAGAAAGATATAAAAGTTACACAGAGGGTATCGGAAAGGATATCGTAGAAAATAAAGTTGGGTTTGAAGAATTAACAGCTCACGCTCTTAAAAATGATAAAGTTGTTAATAAATCTGGTAGGCAGGAAATGTTAGAAGATATCGTTAACAAATACATCTACACTGTATAATCCATTAAACATAGGGTCGTCTTCCATGGCGGCCCGTTTTATATCAAAGGTGAGGAGGAATATAATGATATTTTTGGGGATTGATTTAGGTGCTTCTTCTGTAAAGGTATTGGCAGTAGACCAAGAAGGAAACATTCTAGGAGAAGCATCAAGGGAATATCTGGTACATTATCCTAAAAGCAATTGGGCGGAACAAAACCCTGAGGATTGGTGGGTTAATACCAAAGAAGCAATAAAAGAATTAATAAGTAAAAGCAATATCCCGTCTGATAAAGTCCGCTCCATAGGCTTTAGTGGTCAGATGCATGGATTGGTAGCTTTAGATGAAAGTAATAATGTGTTATTTCCTGCTATATTGTGGTGTGACCAAAGGACCACAGAAGAATGCGAGGATATTACCAATCATTTTGGACAGGAAAAATTAACAGAACTTGTAGGAAATAAAGCCTTAACTGGCTTTACTGCTCCTAAAATATTATGGGTTAAGAAAAATAAACAAGAGCTTTTTGAAAAAATTCGCCATATACTTCTTCCTAAAGATTATATTCGTTTTAAATTGACAGGAGATTATGCAACGGATGTTTCTGATGCCTCGGGAATGCTTCTTTTGGATGTTGAAAACAGAACTTGGTCCCAGGAAATGATAGAATACATGGGAATTGATAAGGATTGCCTCCCCAAATTGTATGAATCCTATGAAATAACAGGGAATCTCACAAAAGAGGTTAAAGAGGAACTAGGGTTAAGTGGAGATGTGTTAGTTGTTGGTGGGGCTGGAGATAATGCTGCTGGTGCTATAGGAACGGGGACTGTAAAAGAAGGGACTGTAATGGTTACCTTAGGAACATCTGGGGTTGTATTTGCCGCCCATGATGAGTATGCAGTAGATAGTAAAAACCGACTTCACGCTTTTTGTCATTCCAATGGAAAATATCATTCTATGGGGGTTATGCTTTCGGCAGCTAGTTGCCTTAAATGGTGGGTGGAAGAAGCAAATAAAGGAATGGATTTTGATGAACTTTTAAATGAAGCGGCGCTATCTAAGCTGGGATGTGACGGTGTAATATTCCTTCCCTATCTGATGGGAGAAAGAACCCCATATGCGGACCCTAATGCCAAGGGAACATTTTTAGGACTCTCTATGACGAGTACAAGGGGGGATATGACAAGGGCAGTTTTAGAAGGAGTTGCCTTTGGACTTCGAGATTCCCTTGAAATTTTGAAAGATATAAAGGTGAATATATCACAAATAATTGCCATTGGAGGGGGTTCAAAAAGCCCTCTTTGGAAACAAATTCTTGCAGATATTTTCGGTCAGACCATAGAAGAAATAAATACAAATCAAGGAGGAGCCCTAGGGGCTGCCATACTGGCAGGAGTAGGAGCAGGGGAATTTAAGACTATTGAAGAGGCCTGCACAAAGTTCATAAAGGTTGTTGGTTCGGTTAAACCTATAGATGAAAATGTAAAAAGATACAATAAAATTCATAAGATTTATACCAAAGCTTACGAATCCTTAAAGGATTGGTTTGAATTAAGTGCTAATATATAAATATAAAAGAAGATGATTTTTAAATCATCTTCTTTTGCTATAAATATATATTTGTTGAGTATCCAAGGTATGCTATAATTTAGTTATAACAAAATATCAATCACATAAACAAAACTTGGGGAGGAATAGTATGAAGGGCTTTCAATTTAGAATAAGGGGAAAGATGACTGTTTTTTTTGCCGCTCAGTTGTTGCTATCAGGGATTATAATTTTTATGTTTATTTGGAATGGCATTAATGAATTAAATGATTACAATATGAATAAACAACTTCAATCTATTATTGACTTAGAATACAAGATATTTTCCCGTCAGTTTGAAGGGGAATGGAATATAAAGAACGGTAACCTTTATAAGGGAGATATTCTTTTAGAAGGAGATAGCGAAGTAGTAGATGCTGTAAGTGGTGCTACAAAATATTCGGTTGCCCTATTTTCAGAGGATAAGGCTATAGTAACTTCCATTAAAGACTCTAGGATTTCAGGAAAAACCTTAGAAGAATTAGGAGCAAAAAGGGAAACTGTAATGGAAGAAGTTCCATTAGAAAACGGCACATATCAGGCAATGCATAAACCTATTTTTGATGGAGAACAAAATTTAATAGGGACTTTTAGCATATGGGTTTTAAAAGAAGATGTTACAGATATAAGTCGTAGGATATTAATGAAAATTATGATGATTACTTTAGTAACGATTCTTATAGTTATTACTGCCGCATTTGCCTTTGGAACTATAATTAATAAATCTCTTTCTAGGGTAATTAGGGATGTTTTAAAAATATCCAATGGGGATTATTCGATAGATACTAAAAAATATAATACCAGCAAAAGAGATGAGGTAGGGGATTTATCCCGAGCTATTGTAGAGATGAAGGAAAGACAAACTAATATATTGATAAATATGTCAGAAAATGCAGAGAAGATGAATACTTCTTCAAAAAATCTCCATGAAACTGCTGAAGTTATTACAGCCCAGGTAGAAGAAATTACTTCTTCTACAGAAGATATAGCCTCTGTTATGGAAGAAATTGATGCCTCTGTTATGGAAGTCAATAACACTAGTGCAATGGTTACGGATAATATTAGAAATTTAGCAGAAGACATAAAAGAAAGCAATTTTACAGTAGAACAGATTAAAGGCAGAGCGGAAAATATGAAAGAGGCATCACAAAGATCTCAGGAAGAGACCAGTATTATATACACACAAAAGCAAGAAAAGATTCTAGAAGGAATCAGAAAAGGAGCAATAGTAAAAGAAATAAAAAATATGGCCCAGCTTATTTCAAGCATTGCTCAGCAGACAAACCTTCTTGCCCTAAATGCCAGTATTGAGGCATCAAGAGCAGGGGAATCTGGTAGGGGATTTGCCGTTGTAGCGGAAGAAATTCGAGTTTTAGCAGAGCAATCAGCAAAAACGGTTACCAATATAGATATTATAATAACTGAAGTATATGAAGCTTTTGAAAGCCTTTCAAGTAGTGGTAAGGAAGTATTAGAATTCATCAATGAAAGGGTTATAAAAGATTATAATTTGATGCTTGAAACCAGCATACAATATCAATCAGACTCTAAATTAGTCGATGAATTGGTACAAAATTTCATACAAACTACACAGGAGATAGCTGCTTCAGTTGAACAGATAAAAGGACAAATACAAAATGTATCCCAAGCAATATCAACAGCTACTCACAATACCCAAAGCATTTCTTTCGGGTTGAGGGAGACCACTGCAACCGTAGAAGGTATAGAATCCGTTGCGGCAATGCAAGCAGAGCTAGGAGATAAATTAACAGCAATCTTAAGTGGATTTAAAGTGAATTAAGAAAAGGGTTTATACCTACTCCATAGGTATAAACCCCATTTTTTCATACATTGCATAGCTAATCTTATTGCTAATGGGAAGTTTATTATCCTTTTGGAACTTATGGATTGCCCCTTTCATTCCATCACCGTATTTCCCATCGCAATAGCCATTATAATAACCCAAATCATTTAGCCTTTTTTGTATCATGAGTACATCAGAACCCGCATCCCCAGGTTCTAACACCCTAAAGTAGTCCCCAAAGGGTCCTAGTATCCCCTTTACTATAGTAACTTTTGTCCCATGGGGAATCGTTTTTTTGAGTTCTTTTGCATCTTTATTTTTCATACGAATGCAGCCATGGGACATAGGTCTGCCAATAGACCAAGGCTCATCCGTACCATGAATACCATATTTACCCCAGGGTACATTAAATCCCATCCAGGTTCCTCCAAAGCCTTCTCCCCAATCGGCCTTAGATATAATGGTCCAGGTTCCAAGGGGAGAAGGGGTACTTTGTTTCCCGCCTGACACAGGATAAACCTTTATTACTTCTTGGTTTTTAAATATATACATTTTATAGTAATCTAAATCGATGTGAATGGAGTATGTGTTTTTGTTTTGCTTAGAAAGAGCATGATAAAGATGAGTATAATTATAACGGTAATACACCATGTCACATAAAATCAAGCCCAAAATTAAGACTGGTAAGATCTGTCTTAGCAATGACTTCATAAAATTCCCCCTTAATTTGGGTAAGGTTAAACATTATATGATATGAAAAAAGGGGGATGGTATAGAACCAAAAAAGACCAAAGTTTAATTTGGTCTCTAAATGTATTTCTTAACTATTCTTATATCTTTTCCAATTAGTTTTAATGCTTTGTAATTACCAAATACTCTAGAAACAATTCTTTCTGAATATTGATTTTGCCAGTTGTTTGGAGAGAGATTGGTGGAAATGATAGTATGTTTTTTGTCTAAAAGCCTGACGTTTAGGCAGTTGAATAATTCCGCTCCTGTAAGGGCTGTGGAAAATTCTGTGCCCAAGTCATCGATTATAAGTAAGTCAACCGTAAAAATCGAATCCAAATAGGCTTTAGAATCTTCTGTTTCTTTATCTTTATTAAATCTTGCCTGTTCAAAAAGTTTAAAAAGCTGGAAGGCTGTCAGATATATTACAGTCTTTCCCCTGTCCAAAAGGTCCTTGGCAATACAGTTACATAGGAAGGTTTTTCCAAGGCCGGGATCTCCATAAAATATAATATTATTAAATTGCTCGTCAAACTGTTCTACAAAGCGAATGCAGTGACTAAAAATCTGTCTTATGTTTTCCTGTGGGGATATACCCGTTTTAGGATCAATCTCCCTAGGGTAATATTCAAAATTAAAGGTATCAAAATTCTCTATGGACAAAATATCTTTTAAATTGGATTGGTCGTAGGCCATGTTAATAAGAGTTTGTTTTAGACAACTACATGGAATAGTATCAATATAGCCAGTATCCTTACAGGAGGAGCACTCATAAAAGGGTTTTAGATAGTTTTTATTGTATCCATTAGTATGTAGTAACTCTGCTTTTTCAATAATTAAATCTAGATTTTTTTGTTCAAGGGATTTTAGAAGTTCTTCAGCCTTTTCAGGATTTTGCAAAATTGTCTTGGAAATTTCTATTCCTGTAGAAGCTAAAACTTTATCAATTTGAAAGATGCGGGGGATTTTATTATAGATTTCTTCCTGTCTAAGTTTAAGTTGCTTAAGAGAATTATCTCTTTTAATTTCATAATTTCTTAAGATGTTTTTATATTGATTTTCTTTTATAGTCATTTATATTATCCCTCCCCAGAAAGCTCTTTCTTTAGATATTCCCTTTCTAATCTTTCCAGCTCCTCAAAATCCCATTCTCTTTGTTTAAAATTAACAAACTTACTAGGCTTATTGTAGTATGCCTTATTTTGTGTATTGTTTGAAGAAATATCAATTTGCATATTTTTCTTTTGCTGATACGCATTATCCAATATCCCTATGTCTTCTAGGGTTTTTACATTATTTTTATTCCAGCTTGTTATTATAGAATCAGTATATTGAAAACTTGGCTTTTGGGTTTGGGAAATTGTTCTTTTGCAGGCTTCTAGTATAATTTCCATTGGGGTATTTAAGTTTTTTATCCATTTATCCATAAGCTCTATTTCCAAAGGTGCAGGATCCCTATTAAGCCCAAAGGATTTCATTATTTGTCTATAATCTTTATTGAAAATCTTCATTCTATTTTTTGCTTTTTCAACCGTATTAATGCCTTCCTCGGCCCAAGTGATAGCTACCTTTTCGATATATCTAACGCTTCTATGGTTATTGGATATACAATGTTCAAGAACTAGTTCAATAACATCAAGGGGAAGTCTTAACCAATCATAAAGGCTATACAATACCCTTAAATCATTATGATTTAACATACGCCCAAGATACCTTTCTGCAATTTTGAAAAGTCTTGAGATTTCGGGGTTTTTCATATATATGGTTAATTCCTCAGGACTATAGTTTGGTTTTGTTTCAAGACGAATATGTACATTTGTATTTTCTGGGATAGTCTTGGATAAATCCTTCTTAAAATCTTCCTTGTTAGAGGTTTTAGGCATTTGATAAACAATATAGATAGTATCATCTTCGTTCCATTCAAATTCCATTAACCCTTGTTCTTTCCAATACTGGAATGCATTTATTACATCAGATTCTAAGAGGTCCAATCTCTCTGCCATTTCCTTTGAGGTAAGGGTTTGCTTTTGGTGATAACAAAATCTATATCCGTATAAATAGACCTTAACAAAGTTCCCATTGGCTTTAGGCATATAGCTATCTATAAATTCATTTGATATTGGAGTTGTAAATAAATCTAAGCTGTTTTTTATATTTAGAATTGCCACCACCATGCTCCTTTCTAAGGGGTAGAATTGTATTGATATTATAACACATAGTTTTAGTATTGTTTACAAAAGAAAATTTAGACTTTTAAAAGATTCATTAACAAAGATTATGTTAATAACTATGTGGATAATGTGGATAAGTATAAAATAAAATCTCTATTCATAGATAAAACTCCCAAAAGGCAGACCTTTTGGGAATTGAAACCAATGTAAAAATATGGAATGAAGGTATTTTGTTAAAAAGTTATTCACAAGAACTTATTTGTTTTTCTGTTGAAAACTTTGTGGATAATGTGGATAAGTTTAATCCTAGAAGGTCATCCCCAATAGTATTAACATCTCCAGCCCCCATAGTTATCAACAAGTCCCCGGGGACACAATTTTCTAAAATAAAGTTTTCTATATTTTCAAAGTCGGAAAAATAATAGGCTTCTTTACCAAGGATTTCTAATTCATTTAGTAAATCTTTAGAATGGATTTCACCCAAATCTTTTTCTCTAGCGGCATAGATATCAGTTAAAATTATTTTATCAGCTTCTTTTAAGGCTACGGCAAAATCTTTTAGAAAGGCCTTTGTTCTTGTATAAGTATGAGGCTGAAATACACACCAAAGAGTATTGTGAGGATAATGATTAGCAACTGCTAGGGTAGCTTTAATTTCAGTAGGATGATGGGCATAGTCATCTACCACAGTTACTCCTTTTAGGTTTCCTTTTATTTCGAATCTTTGGCAAGTCCCTGTATAGTTTTTTAAACCTCTTATAATATCTTCTATAGAAATATTTAGTATATATGCAGCGGCACAGGCAGCTAAGGCATTATAAATATTATGAATACCGGGAACACTTAAAGAAACTCTACCCATACATTTCCCGTCATAAAACAAGTCAAAACTTCCCCAAGCTTTTTCAGTATATTCGATATTAACGGCAGTCCACATTACCCTATTTGAATCCGTACCAAAAGTTATGATTTTGCAATTAACTTCATCTAGGATAGAATGAAGGTTCTCGATATCTCCGTTTATAATCAAGGCTCCACTTTCTGGTATTCTCTTAGCAAAGGTTATAAATGACTCTCTGATATGATTTATATCTTTAAAATAATCCAGATGATCTTCATCAACATTTAATATAATTCCTATATAAGGGTGAAGTTTAAGAAAACTATCATAATATTCGCAGGCTTCCGTGATAAAATATTCAGAGTTGCCAGTTCTTATATTTCCCTTTATAACATCTAAAATTCCACCTACAGATATGGTAGGATCCTTTTTAGCTTGTAATAAGATATGGGAAAGCATAGATGTAGTAGTAGTCTTTCCATGAGTTCCAGAGACAGCTATGCTATATGGAAAGTTTTTCATGATTTGCCCAAGAAGTTCAGCTCTATCTAATACCTTAAGATTTCTTTGTCTTGCTTCGATTAATTCAGGGTTATCGTCTTTAATAGCGGCAGTATGTACTACAAAATCTATATCGTTTTTAATATTCGAAGCTAAATGTCCTAGATGGAAATTCACCCCCACTTCCTCTAGGTGGTTGATTATTTTAGAATTCTTCATATCAGAGCCTGAAACCTTAAAGCCTTTTTTTAGAAGAATTTCCGCTAGGCCACTCATGCTAATACCGCCAATGCCTATAAAATGAACCTTTTGATTGACTTTATCAAAATTAATGTCTATCATAATATCCTCCATTCTGCCGCTGTGGCATAAATTCAAGAAATAGAATCAAAGATGAATAATTAAGTCTTCGAACTGTGAACCCTGTAATAAAATATATTTCAATTCCCAAACATATTATATGCTTTTTAAAGAATTCTATAAATACTTATAAATTTATATTATACTATATTCCCAAGAAAGAAAAAAGCAATACCCCAAATCTGAATATTTTATGGAAAAGGGTTTAAAATATTCGATATATTGGTGTATAATATATTAAAGGATTGTTTTCCTTTATAAATGGAAGGAGTATGAAAGTGAACCGAGTTCATAAGAATGAAAGAATAGGAACAATAATTAAAGTTCTTACAGAAAACCCCCAGAAAATATATACCTTAAATCAATTTGGGGATATGTTTCAATGCGCTAAATCTACTTTAAGTGAAGATATCGATATCATAAAAAGCCTATTTGAAAGATTCGAGTTAGGTGAAATTGAAACAGTTGCTGGGGCAGCCGGAGGCGTGCTTTATAAACCGGTTATGGCAAAGGAGCAGATTAAGGACTTTTGTATAGAACTTTGTGGGAACATTAATCAAACGGATAGAATTATCCCAGGGGGATATATATATCTTAACGATATTCTTTATTCACCGGACGTAAGTTATAATATAGGAAGGGCATTAGGTAGCTTTTTTCAAAATCAAACCTTTGATTATATTGTTACCATTGAGACAAAAGGCATACCCATTGGACTTATGACTGCTAGAGTATTAAATAAACCCCTAGTTGTCATAAGAAAGGAAGGGAAATTAACGGATGGGACAGCAATACATATGAATTATCTAAGTGGCTCATCTAAGAGGATTCAAACTATGTCTTTGGCAAAAAGGGCCATACCTAAGGGGTCTAAAGTTATTTTTATTGATGATTTTATGAAGGCTGGAGGAACAGCTAGAGGAGTTATTGACTTAATGAAGGAGTTTGAAGCGGAGGTAGTTGGGGTAGGTGTTCTAATGGCAACTAAAGAACCTGAAGAAAAACTCATTGAAGAATATGTAAACTTGTTAATCTTGGAAAAAGTAGACGAGGAGAAAAAAGAAGTTTTCGTACAATCTTATTTATAAGGCTACCATTTAGGCTGCCTTTTTATTTTTTTACTGCAGAGATATATAGAAATATAAAGTAAATTTGGATTGTTAAGATATAACATATTATGGTATTATATATATACATTAAAAATTTACAAATATAGATTTTAAATTGCTTCATTTAATGTTTAAAATCTATAAATAACAAGCAGAGGAAGTGGGGGCTATGCGTAAAAAGGAATTTATTGCCATGATACTAGCGGGGGGGCAAGGGAGTCGTTTAGGAATATTGACTAAAAATATTGCAAAGCCGGCGGTAACTTTTGGGGGTAAGTATAGGATTATCGATTTCGCCCTAAGTAACTGCATCAATTCGGGAATTGATACAGTCGGCGTTTTAACCCAGTATGAGCCATTGCGTCTAAATCAGCATATAGGAATTGGAATTCCCTGGGACCTAGACAGGAGAACAGGGGGGGTTACAATTTTATCTCCTTATGTAAATGAACAACAAGGGGCTTGGTTTTCTGGGACAGCCAATGCGATTTATCAAAATATAAAATTTATTGACGACTATAACCCAGAGTACGTTTTGATTCTTTCAGGAGATCATATATATAAGATGGATTATAGTAAGATGCTTGATTATCATAAGAAAAACAAATGTGATGCAACTATTGCAGTTTTGGAAGTACCCCTAGAAGAAGCTAGCCGTTTTGGGATTATGAACACAGGGGAAGGGGACCGCATTGTTGAATTCGAAGAAAAACCTAAGGAGCCAAAGAGCAATCTAGCTTCTATGGGGATTTATATATTTACTTGGAGTAAATTGAGGCAAGCTCTCATTGAAGACAATGCATGTAACCCGGACAGTGATTTTGGAAAGCATATCATTCCCCGAATGATAAATAATGGAGATTCACTTTTTGCTTATCGTTTCAAGGATTATTGGAAAGATGTAGGGACAATAGAATCCTATTGGCAGGCGAACATGGAGCTTATAGAAACCCTGCCTAGTTTTAATTTATACGAAGAATTCTGGAAGTTCTATACAAACCTAGATCACCAACCACCTCAATACATAGGAAGTGAAGCAGATATTCAAAGGAGTATTTTATCCGAAGGTTGTGAAGTTTACGGAGGAGTTTATAATTCTGTATTAGGCCCTGGGGTTGTTGTCGAAAGCGGCGTCGTTATAAAGGATTCCATTGTAATGGCCAATACCATAATCGGGAAAAACTCTACCCTTAATCATTGTATTGTGGCGGAAGATTGTATAATTGGTGAAAATACAAAAATTGGCGAAGGCGAAAATATTCTTAACCGAGATAAACCTAATATATATAGTACGGGTATTAGTGTTATTGGCGAACATACTAAGATTCCAAAGGAGACCTGGATCGGAAAGAATTGTGTAGTATACGGTAATACTAACGAAAACCATTATACAAAGGGAAGATTAGAAAGTGGATATTCTCTTGTTCTGGAAGGGGTGGAAGCATGAGAGCTATCGGAATAATACTAGCAGGGGGCAGAAGTGAACATCTAAAGGGACTAGCCACCAAGAGAGCTATTCCGGCTATGCCCATAGGAGGGTGTTATAGAACGGTAGACTTTAGTATGAGTAATATGTCTAATTCAGGGGTAAATAAGGTAGCAGTTATTACCCAATACAGTTCCCGTTCTCTTGTAGATCATTTATCCTCGGCAAAATGGTGGGATTTAGGGAGAAAACAAGGAGGACTTTTCGTATTTTCTCCTTACATTACCAGTGATAATCCCTTTGGATATAGAGGTACCGCTGATGCCATTTATAAAAATATAAATTTTTTAAAGAGAAGTAATGAGCCCTACGTGATTATTGCCTCTGGAGAGCATGTTTACAAGATGGATTTTGATAAAGTTTTAGAATACCACAAGGAAAGACAGGCGGATATTACGATTGTTTGCAAGGATATGAGGGATGAGGATATTTCAAATTATGGAGTAATGACATTAGATGAGAATAATAGATTAAAAGAATTTGAAGAAAAACCAATAGACCCCCAGACTAGTACCATATCCCTTGGTATTTATATTATACAAAGGACATTACTCATTAAGCTTTTGGAAGATATAAATTCTGAAAGTCGCTATGATTTTGTAAGTGATATTATCATACGATATAGGAGAAGACTTAGGATATATGGATATCCTTTCGAGGATTACTGGAGAAGCATAAGAACAATTCAAACATACTTTGATGCAAATATGGATTTCTTAAAGAAGGGTGTAAGGGACTTATTTCTAAAGCAGTATCCTTATATTACATCTAAAGTAAAGGATGAACCCCCAGCAAAGTATAACTACAGTTCTTCCGTAAGGAACAGTTTGGTGGGTGGAGGTTCAATTCTGAATGGATATGTAGAAGACTCGGTTTTGTTTAGGAAGGTTTTTACAGGGACAGATTCTACAATTAAAAATTCTGTCATAATGGAAGGAACATATATTGGAAATAATTGCAGGATAGAATATGCTATTTTAGATAAAGAAGTGGTGGTTTCTGACGGAAGGGAATTAATAGGAACTAGGGAAAAGCCTGTTATTTTGGAAAAGGGGAGCGTTATATAATACGCCATATATTATTTTGTAAAATTAGAATATATAAAACATATTGATATTTGGATAAATATGTTTTATAATAGTAGCATAAATTCCAAACGGTATCCGGGGGGCTACTCTAGGACTGCATCATGTTACAGAGAGGGGTTTACAAAAATGGAAATCACAGATATTCGCGTACGCAAAATCAACAAGGATGGTAAAATGAAGGCGGTTGTTTCTGTTACTTTTGATAACGAGTTTGTTGTACATGATATCAAAGTAATCGAAGGAGACAAAGGCCGTTTCATTGCAATGCCAAGTCGCAAGACTATGGATGGAGAATTTAGAGATATCGCTCATCCAATTAACTCCACAACAAGAGACAAAATCCAAACAGCAGTTTTGGAAAAATATGAAATGGTTCTTCTTTCAGAAGGAGAAGATATGGCAGGAGAAGAAATTGCTGCCGATATCGAATTGTAAGTAGTATATAGAATGGTGCCAGGCACTGCAGTTATGCAGTACTTAGCACCATTTATTTTTTTGTTGAAAAAATTTATTAAACGTGAGAGAATAAATAAGATACTATGAATCAAGGATGGGATATAAATGAAAAATTTAGAAGCAAAAGAATTATCAGCTCTTATTTTAGCTGCAGGTGAAGGAACTAGAATGAAATCTAAAAAATCAAAGGTTTTGCATAGGGTCTTGGGGAAAAGCCTAGTACAACATGTAATAGATGCTGCAAAATATGCAGGGAGTGGTAAAGTTTGCGTAGTGGTTGGATACAAAGGGGAAGAAGTTAAAAAAGAGATTGATGAGGCAGTAGAGTATGCCATACAAAGTGAAAGGTTAGGAACAGGCCATGCTGTAATGCAGGCTGATTCTTTTATCAAGGAGGATGGGGATATTCTTATATTATATGGGGATACTCCCCTTATTACAGGGGAAACCCTTAAAAATTTAATAGAAATTCATAGAAAGGAAGATAACGGGGTAACAATTTTGTCTGCATTGGTTGATGACCCCACGGGATATGGAAGAATTATAAGGGACAAAGATGGAAACTTTATAAAGAATGTAGAGCATAAGGATGCTACAAAAGAACAATTAAAGGTAAATGAAATCAACGGAGGCATGTACTGTTTTAAGTCTAAATTACTAAAAGAGGCCCTAGCAGAACTTACAAATGATAACACTCAAGGGGAATACTACCTAACAGATACTCTCCATATTATTCTTTCTAAGGGATATGGGGTAAATGCGGTAGTAGCTCAGGATAATAAT
Organism: Candidatus Epulonipiscium sp.; assembly: GCA_012519205.1. Classification (NCBI taxonomy): domain Bacteria; kingdom Bacillati; phylum Bacillota; class Clostridia; order Lachnospirales; family Lachnospiraceae; genus Candidatus Epulonipiscium; species Candidatus Epulonipiscium sp. The sequence continues at coordinate 122,703 of JAAYQR010000026.1, forward strand.
GAAATACTAGGGGTTAATTCAAGGATACAATTAAGTGAAGTAACTCAGATTATGAAAAGGCGTATTAACAAAAGACATATGGAAGCAGGGGTTACTATCATAGACCCTGAAAACACTTATATAGAACCCGATGTAATTATCGGAATTGATACAATAATAAATCCGGGAAGTAGCCTTCAAGGAAATACCGTAATAGGTGAAGATAGTATTATAGGACCCAATACAAGGATATACAACTCTAAAATCGATAATAATGTCAATATTGAATCCAGTGTTATATTAGAAAGCAGTGTAGAATCAGAGACTACCATAGGGCCTTTTGCTTATATTAGACCAAATAGTAAGATAGGAAGTCATGTGAAAATAGGGGATTTTGTTGAAATAAAAAATGCAACCATAGGAGACAATACAAAGGTATCTCACCTAACTTATATAGGAGATGCAGACATAGGTAAAAAGGTTAATTTTGGATGCGGTACAGTGGTTGTAAACTATGATGGAAAAGATAAGCATAGAACCATTATACATGATGGAGCTTTTATAGGTTGTAATACCAATTTGATTTCACCGGTTACAATTCATAAAGAGGCATTTACTGCAGCAGGATCTACAATTACTGATGATGTACCTGAAAAAGCTTTGGGTATCGCTAGGGCAAGACAGATTAATAAAGAAAATTGGTTAGATAAAAAATAAAACCATAAAAGAATAATGTATAATGTATGAGAAATACACAAAAATAGAGAATGTCCTTTTTTAGTTCAAAAAGTTATGATATAATTGAGCCGAAATAATGAAGAGAAGCATCGGCAAAAATGGATAGATGCACTCAATGTATAAGGCTTCTCTTAGATAGATTCCAGTAAGATTAGTAACATTTATTAGGCTTTATAGGTGAGAATTTATAGGGGGCGCAGTATAAGGATTATTAATCTAAGGAGGATTTTTTGAAAAATGAGGAGTAGCAACAGTGAAATTAAAATTTTTTCGTGTAATGCCCATCCTAGTTTGGCGAGGGAAATCGCAAAGGAATTGGGATTGAAATTAGGGGCTTCAGAGGTTGGAAGATTCAGCGATGGAGAAATTTCTGTACGGATTGATGATAAGGTAAGAGGAGCGGACGTATTTATTATTCAGCCTACTTCTACTCCGGTGAATGAACATTTAATGGAACTGCTTATAATGATAGATGGATTAAGACGAGCTTCGGCGGGAAGAATTACTGCAGTTATACCTTATTATGGATATGCAAGACAGGATAGGAAAGCAAGGGCAAGAGACCCTATTAGTGCAAGATTAGTGGCGGATTTAATCCAAACTGCAGGGGCAGATAGGGTGCTCACAATGGATTTACATTGTGCCCAAATCCAGGGATTTTTTACTATCCCCTTAGACCACTTAGTGGGAATGCCTTTATTAACAAAGTATTATCTAGAAAAATATGAGAGTTTAGATGATTTTGTTGCAGTATCTCCGGATCTTGGGAGTGTAGGAAGAACACGAGCTTTTGCTACAAAATTAGATATACCTATAGCTATCATTGACAAGAGAAGACCAAAGGCTAATGTATCAGAAGTTATGAATATTATCGGAAATATAGAAGGGAAAAAAGTTATATTAGTAGATGATATGATAGACACTGCCGGGACGATTACAAATGCAGCCAATGCCCTAAGAGATAGAGGGGCAACAGAAGTGATGGCTTGCTGCACCCATCCGGTACTTTCAGGTCCTGCCATAGAAAGAATAGAGGATTCAGTTATTTCTGAGTTGCTTGTACTTAATACAATCAATCTGGTAGAAGAAAAAAGAACCCCCAAAATAATGGAAATTTCTGTTGCCGCAATTGTGGCAGATGCTATTAATAGAATTCATGAAGATTTATCAGTTTCGAAATTATTCGATTAAAACACCCTTACATTCAAGCCCTAGTATTACTAGGGCTATTTAATATTTAATAATATTAGAGAATTCATTTTTTATCACACGGAGGTGCACAATGTTTGCAATTATAGGTTTAGGAAATCCAGGGATGCAATATGCAGCGACTAGGCATAATGTTGGCTTTGAAGTTATTGAACGGTTTGCATATGAAAACAGTATTGATATAAATAAGAAAAAGCATAAGGCCCTAATTGGTGAGGGGCTAGTAGGAGGAAAGAAGGTAATCCTTGCAAAACCCCAAACCTATATGAATTTGAGTGGTCAAAGTGTTATAGAAATCATGAATTGGTATAAGGTGGAGAGAAGTCATATAATTATAATATATGATGATGTAAGCCTCCCCATAGGAAATATAAGAATCCGAACAAAAGGCAGTGCAGGGGGGCATAATGGGATAAAAAGTATTATAACCCATTTAAATTCTGATGAATTTTTGAGGGTGAAAGTAGGTGTAGGTGAAAAACCGCCAGGATGGGATTTAGCAGATTATGTACTAAGTCGCTTTGCTAAAAATGAAATAGGAGAAATAGTGGAGTGTGTTAAAATGGCATCTGAAGCCACTGATGCTATTTTAAAAGAGGGTATTAATAAGGCAATGAATAAGTATAATCAAAAAGCAAGGGAGTGATGGCTTGAATAATGCTAACTTTAACGGGATTATAGAACCACTTCTTGAACTGGATGTATATCAAAAGTTATTAGACAGCTTAAATAAACGGAAAACTCCTGTGCTTGTGACGGGGGTATTGGATTCCCAAAAGATACATCTTACTTACTCTTTGCAAAGTCATAGTAAAAGACCTGTCATTATTCTCACATCCGATGAACTTAAGGCAAAACAAATATACGAAGATATGCAATTTTTTTTAAAGGATAAAGTGCATTTATATCCTGCAAAAGACATTCTTTTTTATAGTGCAGATGTCCATAGTACAGATATAATAAAACAAAGGTTATATATCCTAAAGGAGTTAATAGAAGGGAAAAAGCCTATTATCATTTTATCTATTGAGGCTATGCTAGATAGACTGGTCAAAAAAGATATATTTAAATCATTTATCTTAAAACTAGAAGTAGGAAATATCATAAATATTAAAGAATTAACAAGACAACTGGTCTTAATGGGTTATGAGCATACAGAATTAGTAGAAAATCCTGGTCAATTTGCCCTTAGAGGGGGGATAGTAGATATTTACCCAGGGATATCCTCGACCCCTTTTAGAATGGAATTTTGGGATGATGAAATAGATTCCATAAGGGAAATGGATGCCCTTACTCAAAGGTCAATAGAAAAACTAAATAAAATAGAAATATTTCCGATGAGGGAATTGGTATTTACCGAGGAAATAATCGACCAAGGGATTTTTTCTATTGAGAAAGAAGCAAAAAATACATTTAAAAGATTAGAGGATAAGGGGTTTAGAGAACAAAAAGAAGCTCTTACTAAGACGATAGCAACCCTTATTGAGAAGTTGAAAAATCAGAAGTCTTTTCAAGGGATAGAAGGGTATATTAGATATTTTTATGAAGAAACGGTTACTATATCAGATTATCTGGATAAAGAAACAATTTTTATAATAGACGAACCTATTAGAATAAAGGAAAAGTCTAAAAAGGCTATACAAGAATTTGAGGAAAGTATGAAAGGGAGATTAGAAAAGGGGTATATTTTGCCCCTTCAACTAGAGGCCATTTTTGGGTATGAGGACATATTAAGCTCCATAGAGAAATTTGATATCGTTTTAATGAGTATGCTCACCCATACTATAAGGGATTTTAATATAAAGAATAATCTTCAGTTTCCTGTTAAATCTATGAATTCTTTTTATAGACAATTGGATGTTCTTGAAAAGGATATATTATTTTGGAAGCAAAAAAAATTTAGAATAATAATTCTCGCAGGACCCAAGAGTAAGGGTGAGAGACTTCAAAAAGAGCTATTAGAAAGAAATATTTTATGTAGCTATAGAAATGATTTATCAGACCCTATTGAAAAAGGAGAAATAGTTATTTCCCGTGGTAGCCTCCATAGGGGGTTTGAGTATGGGATGTTGGATTTTGTAATCATATCAGATAAAGAAGTTTTTGGCGAAGACAAGAAGAAGAAAAAGATAAAAAAGAAAAATAAATCGGCAAAGATAGAGAGATTTACTGATCTTTTGGTAGGGGACTATGTCGTTCATGAAAATCATGGTATTGGTGTATACCAAGGGATAGAGAAAATTATAACAGATAATATAAGCAAAGACTATCTAAAAATTCGTTACTCCGATAATGGAAATCTTTATGTGCCTATTAACCAGATGGACATAGTACAAAAATATATAGGGGCAGAAGGAAAAGGGCCCAAGATTAACAAACTTGGGGGAAATGAATGGTCAAAGGCAAAATCAAGGGTTAGAAGGGCTGTAGAAGAGTTAGCAAAAGAGCTTATAGTCTTATATGCCAAAAGACAAAATGAGAGAGGTCATAAATACAGTTTTGATACAGTTTGGCAGAAGGAATTTGAAGATATGTTTCCCTATGAGGAAACGGAAGACCAAAACAATGCTATAGAAGAAGTAAAAAGGGATTTGGAGAGTGAAAAAATAATGGATCGCCTCCTTTGTGGGGACGTTGGTTACGGCAAAACGGAAGTAGCAATAAGGGCAGCTTTTAAAGTGGTTCAGGATGGTAAACAAGTAGTATACTTAGTACCCACAACAATATTGGCACAACAACATTATAATACTTTCATGCAAAGAATGAAGGACTTTCCAATTAAGGTAGGACTATTATCCCGTTTTCGCACCCAAAAGGAGCAAAGGAAAACCATAGAAGGCCTAAAGAGGGGCATGGTTGACATAGTTATAGGGACCCATAGGCTTTTATCTAAGGATATAGTTTTTAAGGATTTAGGTATGTTGATTATAGATGAAGAACAGAGGTTTGGAGTAGCTGCCAAGGAAAAACTAAAGCATCTAAAAGAAAATGTAGACGTATTAACCCTAACAGCCACCCCAATTCCTAGGACCCTTCATATGAGTCTTATAGGTATTAGGGATATGAGTGTTTTGGAAGAACCGCCAGAAGAAAGATATCCGGTTCAAACCTATGTGATGGAATACAATCCAGAATTTGCAAAGGATGCCATTCGCCGTGAAATAGGAAGAAATGGACAGGTATATTATTTGCATAATCGTGTAAAAAATATTGATAAGGTAGCTGCTAAAATTCAAGAGTTAGTTCCGGAGGCAGTTGTAGCCTTTGCTCATGGACAGATGAGCGAAAGGGAATTAGAAAATATAATGATGGATTTTATAGATGGGGAAATAGATGTTTTAGTCTGTACCACCATTATAGAAACCGGTCTTGATATATCTAATGTCAATACGATTATCATTCAGGATGCAGATTATATGGGACTATCCCAACTTTATCAATTACGGGGAAGGGTAGGTCGTTCTAATCGAATTGCCTATGCCTATTTAATGTACCGAAAGGATAAAGTATTACAAGAGGGAGCAGAAAAAAGGCTTCAGGCAATCAGAGAATTTACGGAGTTTGGCTCGGGATTTAAAATAGCTTTACGGGACTTAGAAATAAGGGGGGCAGGCAATTTGCTTGGTTCTGAACAACATGGACATATGGATGCCGTAGGATACGACTTATACTGCAAGCTCCTAGAAGAGGCAGTAAAAAGAGAAAAGGGAGAAAAAATTAAAGAGTCTTTTGAAACTTTTATAGATATTAATATAGATGCTTATATTCCGATTAAATATATAAAAGATGAGTTGCAAAAACTAGATATATATAAAAAAATTGCAGCGATACAAGGGGAAAAGGATTATTATGATATTCAGGAGGAGATAGAAGACAGATATGGGGATTTGCCAAGAAGTGTACAGAACCTACTAGAAATATCTCTCATAAAATGGGAAGCTCATAATCTAGAATTATTATCTATTTCCCAAAAGAACCAAAACATTTCATTAATCTTCAAAGAGGATGCCCGAATGAATCCTATTAAAATTCCTGAACTCCTTAAAAAATACGGTAAAAGGCTTAGTTTTGCTGCAGATAAAAATCCGTATTTTGTATACCGATTGGTAGATGATAAAAGGGAAGAAGTTATCAGACATATTAAGAGTTTATTACAGGATTTGAAAGATTTGAAGTTAGTCTAGAAGTACATTATAATAAACATAGGAGATTTTAGTTTATAAAAGGGATGAGGTTGAAGTCATGAGTTATAAAAAGCAAATGATGGCTATATTATCCGTAATAGTGGTTATAGGTTTTTTCTTCACAGGATGCCAAAGATTCAATTTAAGCAAAGAAGAATATGTGGCGACTATCAACGGTGAAAAAATAGGCATAGAAGAGTACAATATCTACCTATGGAAAATCAAACAAGTATACCAAAGTGTCGGACAAGAAGATATTTGGGAAACCAAATTCGATGGGAAGCCAGCGGAGGAAGTTGCAAAAGAAAGGGCATTAGAAACTATTAAAAATATAAAAATTCAAGTACATGAAGCCAAAAAAATCAAACTATCTCTCACTGAGGAGGAAAAAAGTCAAGTAAAATTAGGTACAGATACATTAATAACTCAAGTTGGCGAAGAAGAAATGAATAGATTAGGAATTTCAAAACTGACCGTTGAAAAGGTCATGGAAGAAAATGTACTATGTGAAAGGTTATTTGTAGAGCTTACAAAGGATTTTGTAGGAAACAAAGAAGAATTTGAAAAGTTTTTCGAAGAAAATGGAGAAAACTTTAAAAAAGTGAAGGCAAAGCATATATTACTTAAGACCCATGATATAGTAGATGGGAAATTAACGACTCTCTCAGAAAAGGAACAAAAAGATGCGAAAAAGAAAGCAGATGAAGCCCTAGAAAGAGCGAAAAGTGGAGAAGATTTTAGTGATTTGGTGCAAGAATATTCCCAAGATGAGGCATCCCTTCCTACTAACGGGGAGTACACTTTTGGAAAAGGCGAAATGGATAAGAATTTTGAAGATGCTTCCTTTGCCTTGAAAACAGGGGAAATAAGTGATTTGGTAGAAAGCGCCTATGGATATCACATTATAAAATTAGAAGAGGAAATTGAACCTGATAAGGATATTATTGAAGACAATTATTATGAGATAAAAAAAGAGGAATTTTATAATTCAAGGGTACAAGAATGGGTAAATGATGCGGATCTTGAGATTAATGAAGAAGTATGGAAGACCATAAAAATTAAATGACAAATAAAAAAGCAGCTAAAAACTGCTTTTTTATTTGTCATTTTTAAAACAGAATAAAAATGGAAAACATGCATAAAAAAGTAATAATACATTCATACTACTAATGATATTATGAATGCTAGAAAACAAGGGAGGAATAGAATTTGAAAGCTACTGGAATCGTAAGAAGGATAGATGACCTAGGTAGAGTTGTTATCCCAAAAGAAATAAGAAGAACTCTTCGTATTAGGGAAGGAGATCCTCTTGAAATTTTTACTGGTCATGACGGACAAGTCATACTTAAAAAATATTCTCCGATAGGAGAACTGGGTACCTTTGCAAAAGAATATGCAGAAGCTTTATCCCAAACTACGGGGCTTATTACATGCATCGCTGATAAAGACCAGATTATTGCTGTTTCTGGGGGATCTAAGAAGGAATTCCTAGATAAAAATATTAGTCAGTCCCTAGAAAAGATTATTGATGAAAGAACAGTATTTGTTGCAACTAGGGATGAAGACAAATTTGTCCCCATAATAGCCGATGAATCTATGGGAAGTTATAACTCAGAACTTATATCCCCTATCATTGCAGAAGGTGATGTGATAGGAGCAGTAATATTATTATCCAATGAAAAGAACATGAAAATGGGAGAGGTAGAAACAAAAGTAGCACAATCGGCATCGGGTTTCTTAGGAAAACAAATGGAACAATAATGCAGATAGTAAATCTATCTGCATTTGCAAAAAGCCTGCAATTAAGACAATTTTACTATTTTCCTATTTTTTATTTTATGATATACTCATTTTAAAACCAAATGGAATGGTGAGAAATGCAGAAAAAAGAAAGATATAGTTATGATGATTTGCTGGAAATTATTAAAATTTTAAGAGGCAAGGACGGTTGTCCATGGGATATGGAGCAAACTCATGAAAGTCTTCTTTCTAATCTTCTTGAAGAAACCTACGAAGTAATAGACGCTATAAAAAAGAAGAATAAGGAAGCCTTGAAAGAGGAATTAGGGGATTTATTGCTCCAAGTCATATTCCATGCCAGAATTTCAGAAGAAGGTAATGAATTTAACATGGAAGATGTAGCTGATGGAATTTGTAAAAAGCTGATTCTGCGTCATCCCCATATTTTCGGTGATGTGGTTGCAAAATCCACAAAAAAGGTCTTACAAAACTGGGAGCAAATAAAGAAAGTAGAAAAAGGATATAAAAGCCAAACAGAAGTTTTAAAAAGTGTTCCAGAAGTGTTGCCGTCATTACTTAGGGCATATAAGGTTCAGTCTAAAGCAGCCCATGTAGGATTCGATTGGGATGATATTAAGGATGCTCTAGAGAAGGTAAATGAAGAATGGAATGAACTTATGGAAGCATACAAAAATGGAAATAATAACAATATAATAGAAGAATATGGTGATTTATTATTTTCTTTTGTAAATATTGCAAGATTTTTAAAAATAAATCCTGAATTCGCCTTGACAAATACAACAGAAAAGTTTATAAATAGATTTGAATACGTTGAAAATACTGCAATTTCTAAGGATAAAAGATTAGAAGATATGACTCTTGAAGAAATGGACAATTTGTGGGATGAGGCTAAACTCATATCTCCGTGAAAAGGTAGTATTTTGACTATAATATTTATTTACAAGAGTTTCATTGCATTATTTTAAAAAGAAATATGAGGAGGAAGGATTATGAACAAATCCGAATTAGTAACAGCAATGGCTGCGAAGGCTGAAATGAGCAAGAAAGACACAGAAAAAGTATTAAAAGCATTTGAAGAGGTAGTAACAGAAGAACTCGCTAACAATGGAAAAGTTCAACTGGTTGGATTCGGTACTTTTGATGTAGCAGAAAGAGCAGCAAGAGAAGGTAGAAATCCTCAAACAGGAGAAGTTATGCATATACCAGCTTCTAAAGCACCAAGATTTAAAGCTGGGAAGGTATTAAAAGACGCCGTAAATAAATAAAAACGCTCGCTGAGTTATTAGAATACATACTATAATTAAAAATCTACACTTTTATGAGTGTAGATTTTTTATATTAGGAGGATTGCTATGAGATTGGATAAATATCTTAAAGTTAGTCGGTTGATAAAAAGGAGAACCATCGCTAATGATGCCTGCAATTCCGGGAGAGTTTCGATTAATGGGAAAGAAGCAAAAGCTGGAACCCCTGTAAATGTGGGAGATATAATAGAAATAAGATTTGGAAGTAGTATTACAAAGGTGGAAGTTTTAGATGTGAGGGAGCACATAAGAAAAGAAGAAGCAGGTAATATGTATAAGCATCTATAGGTTTTTATCATCTTTTAATACAACCCCCAATATATATAAAGAGAAAGGATTATGAACTTTAACCTTTTATATACAAGGACACTACCTATAGTTAGGTTGATGAATATTATTAGGGATTATAAAAAAGATGGGGGTATGTAAGATGGATGATAAAATGAACAATACAAAAGGGCATAATATTATTATGCGGGATAGGCAAGGTTTATCTATTACGGGGGTAGTTGATGTATTGTCTTTTGATGAGGAAAACGTAGATATTGAAACAGAAATGGGTATGCTCGCGATAAAGGGCACTGATCTTCAAGTAAATAAGCTTAATTTAGAAAAAGGGGAGCTAGAAGTTGAAGGAGAAATAGAAAGCTTGGCTTATAGTGACGGGGAACTTTTTTCAAAGAAGGGAACCTCAATTCTTGGAAAACTCTTTAAATAGGAGTTGATATCTTTGATTGTATCTATTAGTGAGCAGGCACAGATATTTCTTGTTTCAATTCAAGCCGGAATGGTGATAGGGGTTTTTTATGATATGTTTCGGATAATAAGAAAGATAATTCCCCATCCCGATTGGTTAATTCATTTAGAGGATCTAATCTACTGGATAATCGTATCGAGTTTTATGTTTTTTGTACTTTTTAGTAAGAATTATGGAGAGATTAGAGGATTTGCCCTTCTAGGGGCGCTCCTTGGAAATGTATTTTATTTTTTCACCATTGGTATTTTGGTTATGAAGTTTTCAGATTGGATTATTAACTTAATTAAAAAAATTATCCATATCATAATAAAAATTATTTTTATCCCTATAAAATTTACACTTAAAATTTTATATTATCCATATAAGTGGATTTCTTTTCCCTTAAAAGTAATAAGGGTAAGAACTAAGATAGTAATGAATAAATCAAAGAATAGGATAAAAAGAAAGACAAAACAAACCCTAAGGGAACTATATATAATGTATAAAAAGATTTAAAATTATTTCTAATAAAAAGGGTATATGATTTGCATGTAGAATATTATAGATATAATCGATGTTTGTCTACAATTAAAGCGGGGGATTAAATTGATTAAAAGAAAAAAGAATAAAAAAGCTATTGGCTTTGGCTGGAATACCTTTTTTATAATTTTATTTTTTTCTATAATTGCATTAAAGACCTATGATTTGCAAAAAATAAATAGGGGATTGATAGAGCAAAAAAATGAATATCAGAAAAAAATATATGAACAAAATGAGGAAAAATCCCTGCTTCTAGAAGAAAAGGAATACAATCAGTCCGATAGATACATTGAGAAGGTTGCAAGGGAAAAGCTAGGTCTTGTAAAAGAAGATGAAATTGTATTTATGGAAATGAACGAAAATGAATTTTAGCCGTTGACAAACCTTTAAAGCTTATATATAATATGTTATTGTTAGTCCATATTTTGTCGCGGAGTGGAGCAGTATGGTAGCTCGTCGGGCTCATAACCCGAAGGTCGGTGGTTCAAATCCATCCTCCGCAACCAATTCGGCGGAGTAGCTCAGATGGCTAGAGCATACGGTTCATACCCGTAGTGTCGGCGGTTCAATTCCGTCCTCCGCTACCATTAGGGCGCATAGCTCAGCTGGGAGAGCACCTGCCTTACAAGCAGGGGGTCACAGGTTCGAGCCCTGTTGCGCCCACTATAAAGGATATATCACAGAGATTACTGTGGTATATCCTTTTTTTGTTTGGGACACCATATGTTTTAAACCACTATCCAAAGAAGGTAGATACCGCGCCTGTCATTCTTCATTTTATGACGATATAATACTAGGGACTAGCTATGCAGTCAGCTTTCCATGGCTACCCGATTTTTTTGTAAAAAAATTTTTAAGCTGAGTTCCATATAATGACAAACAATTTATCCTTTCTTTATTATAATAAAAAAGCAGAAATTAGGGAGGGGTAATATGGAACGGGTAGAATATGGCACTTTTAAAAGAGTAGATGTACCAAAGACAAGAAAAAGTTCAAAATTAAAAGAAATGTTTACAGATGTGTCCTATAAAGAATTATTAATAGATATTATAGGATTTATGATTTGTAGAGTAGTACTTTTTACAAATTTACTTCCTTTGGGCACTGCTTATTTTGCTGCAGGACTTTCTACAAAGGCAAATCGAATTTGGATGTTCCTATTTGCAATAGCAGGTGTTATAAGTGTAAGGCCGCAAGTTTCTTCATTAAAATACATAGGAATATTCGGACTAATATTAGCTATTTTAAATCTTGCAGAATCTAAAGGGTATAAACAATCCAAAATTGGTCAGGCAGTCATTGCGATGGGTTCTAGTTTTTTGGTAGGAATACTTGTAACGATACTTAATGGATTTACAGGATATCATTTAATCGTAGCCCTCTTAGAAAGCATCTTTGTTTTTACAACCACATACATATATAGTAGTGGCATATCTTCATTTAAAAACAACCTTAGAAGAACTATATTAAGTCCGGAAGAAGTAATTAGTATTATTTTACTTTTTGGCACTGCAATTGCAGGGGTTATAGATTTCTCTATCTACGGCATCTATTTTAGAGAGGTAATTAGTATTCTTATTATTTTAATACTTGGCTTTGTTGGGGGACCCACTATTGGGGCGGCTATTGGAATTATTATTGGTACTATTCTTACTCTAGTAGGGGCAAATCCTGCAGTGTTTATAGGCATATTTGGGATATCGGGAATGATTGCAGGGCTATTTAAAGATATTGGAAAAGGTGGAAGTAGCATTGGTTTTTTGTTAACCTATTTGCTAATAAATTTTTATTTTGGGGACAAGCCTGTTACTTATGGCCTTATAAAGCCTGTAATAGCGGCTGTTGTCCTTTTTATTACAATGCCTAATACAATTTTATTATATATAAGGGGATTTATATCTTTTGGCCCTAAAATCGGCCAAGAGATATATTATAAAAGGATTAGGGATATTACAGCACAACAGCTACAGGATTTTTCGCGGGCATTTCTAAAATTATCTAAGACTTTTACTAATCTTTCAAAGAAAAAGAGTGGTCTAAGCCAAAAAGACATATCACTACTATTTGATGATGTTGCATCGACAGTATGCAGTGATTGTGGACTTTGTTCCCATTGCTGGGAAATAGACTTTTATAATACATACCAAACTGCCTTTAGCATTTTATCTGCTGCAGAAAAAAAACCTAGAATAGAGTTAAGTGATATTCCAAAAGATTTTTTGGATAAATGTTTAAGAGTAGAACAATTCGTAGATACAACCAATAGAATGTTTGAATTATATAAACTAAATCTCTTATGGCATAATAGGATTGTAGAAAGTAGGGAATTAGTTTGTGAGCAGCTAAGGGGAGTATCGACAATTATCGAAAATTTGGCTACCGAAGTGTACGGACAAGTCTATTTTAAGGATGATTTAGAAAGGGCAATTAAAGTAGAATTAGATAGGGAAAAAATTATGTTTTCCGATATAATGGTAGTTTATAATAGGCAAAAAAAGTATGAGATTACAATAGAGCATTTTCCATGTAAGGGGAGAAGACTCTGTATAAAGGGGATTGCTCCTTTAGTGAGTAAGGTCTTAGGAAGGAAAATGAAAATAGTAAGCAATGGGTGTGCAGGAATAAGTGGTAAAGATCAGTGTAAGATTAAGTTGATTGAGGAAGAGAAATATAGAATAATAACAGGGGTTGCAAAGAGAAGCAAAGATAATACCTTTGTTTCAGGGGACAGTTATTCTTTTATGGAATTAAAGGATGGGCAGTTTTTATTAGCATTATCCGATGGTATGGGTTCGGGTAGCAGGGCCTCAGAAGAGAGTAGTGCTGCAATAGAATTATTGGAAGATTTTATGGAAAGTGGATTTGAAAAGGATATTGCAATCAAAATGATAAATTCCGTATTAGTCTTAAAATCTAATGAAGACTCTTTTTCTACCTTAGATATGACTATTATAGATTTATATAGCGGTATTACGGAATTTATTAAGATAGGCGCTGCATCTGCATTTTTAAAAAGGAAAGGAGATATAGAAATTATAGGCTCTTCCTCATTACCGGTAGGAATATTAAATAATGTAGATATAGACATTAGCAAAAGGAAATTAAAGAGTGGGGATATTATAATAATGGTGACTGATGGGGTTTTAGACTCCAATAGGGAAGTTATAGAAAAAGAACAGTGGTTAAAAGGAATATTAGAAAATATTGAAGGCAGTCAACCGCAATACATTGCAGACTATATCTTAAATATAGCGAAAGAAAATACAAATAATGAGATACAGGATGATATGACGGTATTAGTTGCTAGGATATGGGAAAAGTATTCATAAAGTATTTTTTTAACGTATATACAAAAGGTAAAAGGGAAAACTATCCATAGTAAGATCACAATGGAGGGTTTCCCATGAATAATTATTCTAATAACAGAATTGTATTTATTGAGAACAAAGGGGGGGCTGGTATGAAAAGGCCATCTTTATCTTAAATAAAGATGTCTCTACGAGGCAAAAACCAAAAGATATAGTACAGGAAGCAGAAAAGATTATTGGTGATTATATGAAAAGGTCTAGTCCACAAAAAAGTGGATTTTCAACAATGATTAAAACAAAAAGTATCACTAATAAATACAAAAGAAGATTTATCAATAGGATTTTAAATCTTTGTTTAATCGTCAGTATAGCATTATTTGTATACTGTGTAGTTCAAGTATTTATATAGTATATAACCAGGCGGTGTGAAGTTTATACATCGCCTTTTATTCTTTTCCTTGCATTTGCATTGTATTTTTTGTATCATTTATAAGAGAAACGCAAAGGAATATATTATCGTATCTACATAGGAAATTAATCTAGAAGAGTCAAAAATTTTGGTAATTTAAGTCAGACTATGAGAATTTTAATTAAGATTGGTGTTAAAATCTATGATAAGAAAAACCCTAAAAATCATAAAACAATATAATATGATAAAAAAAGATGATAAGATAATAGTTGGCGTGTCAGGGGGGGCAGATTCCATGTGCCTTCTTCACGTTTTAAAAGAGATTTCTATAACATATCCCTTTACCATTAATGCTATACATATTAACCATGGAATAAGAGGGAAAGAAGCAAAGAAAGACGAGAATTTTGTCCGAGATATGTGTAAAGAATGGAAAATAGCATTTAGGGCATATTATATAGATATAAAAAAAGAGGCTCTATTAAGAAAATGTAGCGAAGAAGAAGCAGGTAGATTAGTAAGATATGAGACATTTGAAAGGGTTAGAAAAGAAATCAATGGAAGTAAGATTGCAGTAGCCCACAACATGAATGACCAGGCAGAAACTGTACTAATGAAAATATTTAGGGGTACAGGTATGAAAGGCTTAGGGGGAATTCCTTATATAAGGGATAATATAATAAGACCTCTTCTAGATATTACTAGGGAGGAAATTGAGAATTATTGTATCCATCATAATATAAATTATAGGCAAGATTATACTAATGAACTAAATATATATACAAGAAATAGGATACGCAATGAACTAATTCCTTTTGTTGAAGATAAATTTAATCCTAATATTATAAAAGTCCTATATAATATGAGTAATATCCTTAGGGAAGAGGAAGATTTTTTAGAAGAACAGGCAGAAGATAGTTTTATGATATGTAAAAAAGATGAGGGTTTAAATGTTTTAAAATTAGACAATGTTTTACTTAAGTCCCTACACCCTGTGCTTCAAAAAAGAATCATAAGAATTGCCCTAAAAAATTTATCTGGTCATATAAGAAATATAGAATATGGTCATATTCAAGATATTATAGATTTATCTGAGAAGCCTACAGGGAAAAGGCTGAATCTTCCTAATCAGGTGATTGTAAAAAAGGAATATGAAGAATTAATATTTCAAATAGGGGAAGAAGACTTTTTACCATTTTCATATGAACTCCCGGTTCCTGGAGTTTTATTTATTAATGAATTAGGAATAAGTATAGAAACAAAAATATTAGATAACAAAAACTTTACCTTAACTAATAAGAATAACTATACTAAAATATTTGATTATGATAGAATAGGGAATACTTTGCATATAAGAACCAAAAATAAGGGGGATAGAATTTCCCTTGGGAATGGTAATAAAAAGTTAAAAGATTTTTTCATTGATGAAAAAATTCCAAGAGATATTAGAGAAAAAGCTCCCCTTTTAGCGGACGGAAATAAAGTTTTATGGGTTATAGGCTATAGATATAGTGATGCCTATAAGATTACCCCATCTACTACTAGGATTTTACAGGTAAGGGTAGCTAATATGGGTGAACATGAGGTATAGTGTATTTATTTGTAATGTGGGAGGATAATTGTATGAATCAGCTAGAAATATTGCTTTCAGAGGAGAAAATCAGAAGTCGTATTAAGGAATTAGGAAGCCAAATAACAAAGGACTATAAAGGAAAAGAAATATGTCTAATCTGTGTTTTAAAGGGTGGAGTCATGTTTATGGTAGACTTATCCAAAGAAATCAACCTTTTAGTAGAAATGGATTTTATGGCAATTTCAAGCTATGGCAATGAATCAACCAGTAGTGGCATCGTAAAGATTATAAAGGATTTAGATGAGCCTATAGAGGGAAAACATGTACTAATTGTAGAAGATATTATTGATTCGGGCCGTACCTTGAGTTATTTAGTAAAGATATTAAATGATAGAAACCCAGCAAGTCTCCGTATTTGTACCCTTTTAGACAAACCGGAAAAAAGGATAACGAATGTTAAAGTGGATTATGTAGGTTTTACTATTCCTGATAAGTTTGTGCTAGGATACGGTCTTGATTATATGCAAAAGTATAGAAATATTCCTTATATAGCGGTTATGAAAGATTTGGACTAACATTTATTGTCCTATAAGTTGCACTGATAAAACTAGTATGATATCATATTTAAATGGTATAATCCTATTTTTAGGTAGAGGAAGGAGGAACATGTTTGAACAAATATTTTAAGGGTCTTAGTTTATATATGTTAATTTTTATTATTATTATTCTAGCAGTAATTTTTAGTACTAACGGTATTCCAAGAAACCCTGAAAAACAGGTTACTTATGATCAACTTATAACCAAACTAAAAAGTGGTGATGTCCAAAAATTAGATATTTATCCTGAAGCTGATTCTAGAGGTGCAGAAATTAAGATAACTTTAAAAAACGGCGATTTAGCAGAAATTAATGTTCCAAGTGTGGAACATTTCATGGAAAGAATTAGGGAGTTTGAGGAAACAACGGAAATTGAACCCCATGAAATAGCCCGTTCTAATTGGTTCTTGAATCTTTTGCCATCTCTCGTAATCATGGTTTTAGTTGTTATTTTATTAATATTCATTATGCAGCAGATTCAAGGAAGTGGCGGAGGAAGCAGGGTTATGAGCTTTGGAAAAAGCCGTGCCAAAATGGTTGTTGATGATAAAAAGAAAGTTACTTTTAATAATGTGGCAGGGTTAGATGAAGAGAAAGAGGAATTAAAAGAAATTGTAGATTTTCTGAAGCAACCTAAAAAGTTCGTTGAACTGGGAGCTAGGATACCCAAGGGCGTTTTGTTAGTGGGTCCACCGGGGACGGGGAAAACCCTTCTTGCTAAAGCTGTAGCTGGAGAAGCAGGAGTTCCTTTCTTTAGCATATCCGGTTCTGATTTTGTGGAAATGTTTGTAGGAGTGGGGGCATCCCGAGTAAGAGATCTCTTTGAACAGGCTAAGAAAAATTCTCCATGTATTATATTTATTGATGAAATCGATGCTGTAGGGCGAAGACGTGGAGCCGGACTCGGAGGAGGCCATGACGAGAGAGAACAAACCCTTAACCAATTATTGGTTGAAATGGATGGGTTTGGTGTCAATGAGGGAGTTATAGTGGTTGCTGCCACTAATAGAGCTGATATATTAGACCCTGCTCTTTTACGTCCCGGTCGTTTTGATAGGAGAGTAGTAGTAGGCAGACCAGATGTAAGAGGGAGGGAAGAAATTCTTAAGGTTCATGCAAAAGGCAAACCCCTAGAAGAAGATGTTGATTTAAGGATAGTTGCACAAACGACTGCCGGATTTACAGGGGCTGACCTTGAAAGTCTTCTTAATGAAGCGGCGCTATTATCAGCTAGGGAAGATAAAAGGGCCATTAATATGGAAACCATACAAAAAGCATTTGTGAAGGTTGGAATAGGAACTGAGAAAAAAAGCCGTGTAGTATCTGAAAAAGAAAAGAAAATTACAGCATATCATGAGGCGGGTCATGCTGTAATCCATCAAGTTCTTCCTGAACTAGACCCCGTTCATAGTATTTCCATTATTCCTACAGGTATGGCAGGAGGATATACAATGCCTCTTCCAGGGGAAGATAGAATGTACATGACCAAAAGGCGCATGGAGCAAGAAATAGTGAGCTTGCTTGGAGGAAGGGCGGCTGAAAAAATTATATTAGATGATATAACGACAGGGGCATCTAATGATATCGAAAGAGCAACAGCCATAGCAAGAAATATGGTAACCAAATATGGTATGAGCACCCTAGGGCCACTTCAATTTGGAAATGATAATGATGAAGTATTCATAGGAAGAGATTTAGCACACACAAGAAATTATGGGGAAGAAGTTGCATCTGCCATAGATAAAGAAATTAGATTAATTATAGACGAATCTTATGAAGAGGCTCAAAATATTCTTAAAAATCATATGGAAATACTCCATAAAACAGCCAAATTACTAATAGAAAAAGAAAAAATAACCGGCAAAGAATTCAGTGAATTATTTGAAGACCAGGAAATTAGTGATGGTAGCTTAAATCTAGACACTACAGTATAAACTGTAGTGTTTTTTAACCTAGTCAGGGGCGGGACCTATCCCATAGCAGTTATTTGTTATAGGGGGCATACTGACCTATAAAGTAAGGAGGAAATATGAAATCAAAAATTATACAACTTCTAAAATCTGCCGATGACTACATCTCGGGGGAGGAAATGAGTAAAATCTTTGGGGTTTCAAGGACAGCAATTTGGAAAGTAATAACCCATCTAAAGGGTCAGGGTTATATCATAGAGTCTGTCACTAACAAAGGCTACTACCTGAAAAGTAGCCCTGATTTATTAACCGAAGAAGAAATCATCTATGATTTAAAGACAAGATATATAGGAAAAAAAGTATACCATTATGATAAAATTGATTCAACTAACAAAGAAGCAAAAAAGTTGGCATCCAAAGGTGAAAAGGAAGGGATTGTTGTAGTTGCGGAAGAACAGTTGCTAGGAAAGGGTCGACTAGGAAGAACCTGGTCATCCCCCACAGGGGTTGGGATATGGATGTCTATTATTCTCAGGCCTGAAATTTCTCCTATAGATGCTTCCAAAGTAACCTTAATAGCAGGGCTTGCAGTATGTAGGGGTATAGAAAGTGTTACAGGTCTAAAATCGCAGATTAAATGGCCTAATGATATAATTATAAATAACAAAAAAGTATGTGGTATATTAACAGAAATGAGTGCTGAAATAGAAAAAATAAACTACATTATTTTAGGAATAGGCATGAACGTAAATACATATTCATTTCCAGAAGATATAATGAACAAGGCCACATCTTTAAAGATTGAGGGAAAAAAGAATTACGACAGGAAAGACATTTTACAGCAAATTTTAGTAGAGTTCGAGAAAAATTACGATGATTTTATCAAAAACAATAATATGGATAAAGTCTTAAGGGAGTATAAAAGGAACTGTTTAACCCTTGGAAAAGACGTTAAGATAATTGAAAGAGCCGGTGAATTCACAGGAAAAGCATTAGATGTATCAAAAGAAGGAGAACTTATAGTGCAAAAGGAAAATGGAGAAATGGTAACAGTGCTTTCAGGAGAAGTATCGGTTAGGGGTATGTACGGATACATTTAGGAGGGAATTATGGAAAAAGAAGTTATGGCATCAGCTTCATATTATGCACAAAAATATTACAGCAATCCAGAATTTGACGAAATACCCATTGCTATTAAGGATGATATCAAGTTTATTTGTATATCCTTGGCAGAAAAACTACAAGGAATTTTTTCCATGGGTTTTTATAAAAATGGAGATATTTATTTTGAAATAAAATCAGATGAAAAAGACTATGATTTTGATGAGATAGGGGCGTCCCTGGAAATCAAAAAACTAGAGAAGGAAAATAAGGAACTTATAAGAATGCTAAAGATATGGTACAGAATATATAAAACAAAAGAAGGAGAAGCTATAAAAGAAACAATATTAAAAAGAGATAAATAGATAATAAAAAAGGCATTGCCTATTAAAATTGTATTGAATTATTTTTGTTTTTAGATATAATACTTACATAGCTGAAATTCTATTTAAAAGGATTGATTTTGATAAGAACTTAAATCAACCTCGGTTTCAATTCTGTGAACCAAGAATTCAGACTATATAAAACTAAAAAGAATATGCGTCTTGTATCCTTTTGGAACGAGAACGGAGGTGAAGAAATGAGTCAAACAGCAGTGGTAAAACAGGGCTCTACCAAAAGATTGGTTACTGCAGGTATGCTTGTGGCGATTTCTATTCTTCTTGATGCAACACCCTTTGGTACCATTAGACTTCCTTTAATCAGTGCCACTATTGCCCACATTCCAACAATTATCGGGGGAATTTTGTGCGGACCCTTAGTAGGAGCTATTATAGGATTATCCTTTGGGCTTGCTAGTTTAATCAGGAATTTAACTCAGCCTACAAGTATATTATCATTTGCCCTTATGAACCCCCTAATATCTGTGCTACCAAGAGTATTAGTAGGGATATTATCTTATTACACCTATCACGGAGTAAGAAAGTTTGCAAATGATTACCTATCAATCATAATAGGAGCGGTAATCGGGAGTTTTACAAATACTGTGGCGGTCTTGGGTATGATTTATATAGTCTATGCCAAGGATGTTGTAGAAAAGTTTTCAGAAGTAGGAAAGATAGGCAGTGCCCAAACTATTCTATTGGGAATTGCAAGTGCCAATGGACTTCCGGAAGCTATAGTGGCTGCAATTTTATCCGTTATCATTGTAAAAACACTGAAAAAAATATATAATATTTAAAGATTACTAAGCAGACACTGTAGTGTCTGCTTTTCCATATTAAAGAAAGAGGGAGAGTTATGATATTAGCTATTGATGTCGGTAATACAAATATTGTATTAGGAGCTTATGAAAAGGAAAAACTAATTGCTTATTGGAGAATGACAACCCATGCCTATAAATCTGCCGATGAATTAGGGATGTTTATATACGATTTATTACAGCATAATGATGTAGATACAAGAAAGGTAGAGCAGGTGGTAATTGCATCGGTAGTCCCAGATATTATGTATTCCCTAGAACACGGAATAAGAAAGTACCTCAAAGTTAATCCCTTAATAGTAGGACCAGGGATTAAAACTGGTTTGAATATTAGAATAGATAACCCCAAGGAACTAGGAGCTGATAGGATTGCAAATGCAGTGGCAACTCTTTCACTTTATGGTGGGCCTGCTATTGTCATTGATTTTGGAACGGCAACTACTT
Organism: Candidatus Epulonipiscium sp.; assembly: GCA_012519205.1. NCBI lineage: Bacteria > Bacillati > Bacillota > Clostridia > Lachnospirales > Lachnospiraceae > Candidatus Epulonipiscium > Candidatus Epulonipiscium sp. The sequence continues at coordinate 143,697 of JAAYQR010000026.1, forward strand.
TTGATATAATTTGTGAAAGCGGGAGCTATGTAGGTGGTGTCATTTCCCCAGGTCTTAGTATTTCTGCCGATGCCCTATGGCAAAGGGCAGCAAAACTACCTAAGGTTGAGATTCAAAAACCAGAAAAAATTATAGGTAAAAATACTGTAGATAGCATGCAAGCAGGTCTTGTATATGGATATATAGGACAAATCGATTATATTATAAAACGCATTAAGAAAGAAATGAAGGCACCAAAGGTTAAAGTTATTGCCACTGGAGGATTAGCTAAGGTTATAGCCCCAGAATCTAAGACTATAGAAGAGGTTAATGGATTATTGACCCTACAAGGACTTAAAATTATCTGTGAAAAAAATAAGTAGGAGGATTTCATGAAAATTAAAAATATAATTATTCAAAATCCGGTTTTTTTAGCACCTATGGCAGGAGTTACAGATTTACCCTTTAGACTCCTTTGTAAAGAGATGGGTTGTGGATTGGTATATACGGAGATGATTAGTGCTAAGGGACTCTTATATAATAATGAAAACACAAAACTTCTTCTTGCAGTAGACAAGAAAGAACATCCTGTGGCGGTCCAACTTTTTGGTTCAGATCCAAATATCTTAGCAGAAATGGCAAAAAAAGTAGAAGAAAGCGATGTAGATATCATAGATATAAATATGGGATGTCCTGCTCCAAAAATCACAAAAAATGACGAAGGCTCCGCCCTTATGAAGAATCCAAAGGAAATTGGAAAAATAGTTAAGGCAGTCTCCATGGCAGTTAAAAAACCAGTGACAATTAAAATAAGAAAAGGTTTTGATGAAAATACCATTACAGCTATAGAAGTTGCTAAGATAGCTGAGGAAAATGGTGCATCAGCCATAGCAGTCCATGGAAGAACTAGGGAACAGTATTACAGTGGAAAGGCTGATTGGGATATCATAAGACAGGTGAAAAATACAGTAACTATTCCTGTTATAGGCAATGGGGATGTATTTGAACCAAAGGATGCAAAAAGATTAATGGATGAGACCCAATGCGATGCTGTAATGATTGGAAGAGGGGCACAAGGGAATCCATGGATTTTTAAAAGGATAAGTCATTATTTTAAGACGGGGGAAATTTTAAAAGAGCCTACACCTGAAGAAAAAATAAGTATGGCCCTTCGTCATGGCAAGATGCTGATTGACTTTAAGGGGGAATTTATAGGTATAAGGGAAATGAGGAAGCATGTATCTTGGTATACGAAAGGATTAATAAAGGCAGGAGTTTTAAGAAACAAGATTAATGAGGTGGAAAGTTATATGGAATTAGAAAAACTATTAAAGGAATACATTATATCATCCTAAGAACCTTATAAGACTTTACTATTGAATTAAGGTTATCTATAGCAGTGACGAAAGAGATATCCACATAATTTCTCTTGTCCTTTCATACAATCATATAAAAGGACAAAGGGGGGATAGTTTGAAGAAGTTTGCTTCTTTAAAATGGGCAAGCAGCCCAGAGGATATAGTATTCCAGCATAAATGGATAAAGGATTTACCTTCATTTTTGAAAGATAGATATATTCTCAAAAAATGCCCGATTCAAATAAAGGAAGTATCCATATTAAAAGCTCATGGATATGAAGTGGTACTTCCCGTAACAAGAGAAGAAGTAAAGGGAAAGTCCCCGGAATACATACAAAATCTTATGGATAAGACTATAGAACTTTTAAAGGAGAATAAGGTTATAGTTATTAATCCCCCAAGGGAATATGGAGATAAGCTTTCCTATTTTATCAAAAAAGCCAATGGAAATAGTATATTGCCTATTTTTATTTTACCGGCAATTATAAAGGCTGCAAGCAGACTAAATAAAGATTTAAAATATGTAGATGTTACAATAATTGATGGGCAAAATGCCAAAACTGACTTAGTTCTAGATATCTTATATCCTCAACTTAATTATCTAAACATTGTAACCAGTAATCTCCATAGATTTAAAGATAAATCTATAGAAATTTATGAGGATGTAGGGTTAAATTTACAGATTTCATCACATAATAAAAAAATGGTTCTAGGGGACTCCGATATAATAATAGATTGCACAGATGAACCCCATATACATTTTTATCACTGTAAAAGAAATGCTGTATACTTTTATATAGGCAATGACAATGATACAGTAAAAAATATACTCTTAAAGAGAGAAGATTTAATAGTTATAGATGATTTTATATTATCTGTACAGAACAAAAAATTTACTACCAGCTTTTGTAAAATGATTTGGTATGTTTCAAAGCCTTGGCTTAATAAAATACTATCGAATAAATATGATTTAGAGTCCTTAAATAAGATTGCAAAGGATATAAAACGAGATGGCTGGAAAGTGGAACATTTTTGTCAATATGGTAATATTATTAAAATCTAAACTACAATCATATTGACAAGATATTATAGGTAGGCTATAATCCTATGAATATGGAACTTTAGATGTCTTTATATCAATTTATTAAATTAATCGTAACAGAAAGGGAGTTGCATTATGGCAGAAAAGAAAGTAATTTTAACCTATGAAGGATTGCAAAAATTAGAAAATGAACTTCAAGAGTTTAAAACAGTCCGAAGAAAAGATGTGGCAGAGAAAATAAAAGAAGCAAGAGGTCAAGGGGATCTTTCTGAGAATGCGGAATATGATGCGGCTAAAGAAGAACAAGCAGAAATAGAAACGAGAATAATGGAGCTTGAAAAGATTCTTCGCAACGCCCATGTGATAGATGAAGATGAGATAAATGTGGATGCAATAAATCTTGGCTGCAGGGTTAAAATATTTGATATAGAGTTCGGTGAGGAGTTAGATTATGCCATTGTAGGTTCAACAGAGGCTGATCCTTCCGAGGGTAAAATATCCAATGAATCCCCAGTAGGAGCTGCATTAATAGGACATAAAGTAGGAGATATAGTTGATGTTGAAGTTCCTGAAGGAAAACTTCAATTTGAAATATTGAACATATACAGGTAAAACCAATCAAACCAAGGAGGAATAAGGATGTCTGAGGAAAATCAATTCCACTTAGAATCAGAGGAACAAGATATTAATGAATTATTAAAAATTAGAAGAGAAAAGCTTAAAGAACTTCAGGAAAATAATAAGGACCCATTTAGGATAGTAAAATACGAGGTTGTAAATCATAGTAGTGAAATTCATAATGGATTTGATGAAATGGAAGGACAAACCGTTTCGGTTGCAGGCCGTATGATGTCTAAGAGAATCATGGGAAAGGCCTCCTTTTGTGATGTGCAGGATAGGGAGGGAAGGATTCAAGTATATGTTAGAAAAGATGGCATAGGAGAAGAAGACTATGCAGATTTTAAACATTTTGATTTAGGGGACATTATAGGTGTTAAGGGTGAAGTATTTAAGACCAGAAAAGGTGAGATTTCTATTAAGGCGGAGGAAGTAGTACTTCTTTCAAAAAGCCTTCAAATTTTACCGGAAAAGTGGCATGGTTTAAAAGATACGGATCTTCGTTATCGTCAAAGATATCTTGATTTAATCGTTAATCCGGAAGTTAAAGATACCTTTGTAAAAAGAAGTGCAATAATAAAAGAAATAAGAAAGTTCTTAGATGATAAGGGATATATAGAAGTGGAAACCCCAGTACTCCATACCATTCCTGGGGGTGCTGCTGCTAGACCTTTTGTTACACATCATAATACCCTAGACATGGATATGTATATGAGAATTGCCCTTGAACTCCATCTAAAAAGACTTATTGTTGGTGGGATGGAAAGGGTTTACGAAATAGGTAGGGTATTTAGAAATGAAGGGATGTCTATTAGACACAATCCTGAATTTACCCTTATGGAACTTTATGAGGCATATACAGATTATCACGGTATGATGGATTTAACCGAAAACTTAATTAGAACAGTGGCAAAGAATGTTTTGGGTACGACCAAGGTTACTTATGGAGAATGGGAAATAGAATTAGAAAAACCCTTTAAAAGACTCACTATGTTAGATGCTGTAAAAAAATATGCTAATGTAGATTTTAATGAAATAACTACTTTAGAAGAGGCAAGAAACATTGCAAAGAAACATAATATCGAATTTGAAGAACGCCATAAAAAGGGAGATATACTTAACTTTTTCTTTGAAGAGTATGCTGAGAAAAATTTAATTCAACCTACATTCATTATGGATCATCCTGTAGAAATTTCGCCATTGGCTAAGAGAAAACCTGAAAACCCTAACTATACAGAACGTTTTGAATTATTTATAACAGCTAGGGAATTCGCCAATTCATTTTCTGAGCTTAATGATCCGATTGATCAAAGAAGCAGGTTTGAGTATCAAGAAGAATTAAGGGCGGCAGGGGATGAAGAAGCCAATATGATAGATGAGGATTTTATAACTGCTCTAGAATATGGAATGCCTCCAACGGGAGGACTTGGAATAGGTATAGATAGGCTTATAATGCTTCTTACTAATTCTTATTCTATAAGAGATGTACTTCTATTCCCGACGATGAAACCAAGAGACTAATAAAAAAACCTAGGCATTTTGTAATTGCTTAGGTTTTTTATTGATATTCTTTACCAAGCTAATTTGTAGTTACATATAAAAGAATTTATAAACATATAATAAAATATAAGTGGATTTTGTTGAAGGAATATACTTTGTATGATATAATGTAAAAATTAAAGGTAAAATCTATAACATGGGTTGGAGGAAAAGGCATGAATTCAGGCAGGAAAATAGCAGTAATCACATTGGTAGTTATTATAGGAGTAGGGTCATTATTCCTTTGGAAATACGGTTATTCTAGTTTTTTTGGGAAAAGGGTAGCAGAAGATAAAAATATCTCTAAGCAAGAACAAGCAATCAAAAAAAGTGCAGTATTTTCCTTTGAAAGCTATATGGAGCAACCGCAGATTAATTATGCAACTTTTCTAGAACCCAAAAAACTAAGGGCAATTTATGTAACAGGTTGGAAAGCAGGCGTACCTAAGTATATAGATGAGTTGATTGAAGTAGCAAATGCTACAGAAATAAATGCTATGGTTATAGATGTTAAAAGTGATGATGGATGGATTACCTTTGACGCAGATGTACCTGTTGCAAAGGGGATAGGGGCTACTAGTAAAGTAGGAATTAGGGATATTCATGGACTGATGGATAAGTTAAGGGAAAATAATATATATCCCATAGCCCGGATTGTTGCATTTAAAGATCCATATCTAGCAGAGAAAAGACCGGATTTTGCAATCAAAAATCAAGATGGGAGTATCTTTCGCGCTAAAGGCATTGCATGGGTAAACCCTTATAATAAGGATGTATGGGAATATGTTTTAGATATTTCAAAGGAAGCGGCAAAAGTTGGATTTAAGGAAATACAATTTGACTATATAAGATTTGATACTTCATCAGGCATGAAATCTGTAGATCTAGGACCTCTAGCAGAGGAAAAGACTAAAACAGAGATTATTACAGAGTTTACACAATATGCAATGGAAGAATTAAAGCCCTATGGGGTATTTGTCTCTGCCGATGTCTTTGGAACTATTATCACTAGTAAGATAGATGCGGATATAGTAGGACAGGATTATGTAGAAATGGCTAGGCATCTAGATTATATCTGTCCGATGGTATATCCTTCCCATTATGCGGATGGTTCCCTGGGGATAAAATATCCAGATTTGCAGCCTTATGATATGATTTTAGCTGCTATGAATGCATCAAATGAAAAACTTGCAGTTATACCCGAGGGGGAACATAAGGCCATTGTTCGACCTTGGCTTCAGGATTTTACGGCATCTTGGATTAAGCATTATCAACCCTACGGGCCTAAGCAGCTTAGGGAACAAATACAAGGTACTTATGATGCGGGACTTGATGAATGGATTTTGTGGAGTCCGTCCAATCGTTATTCCATAGGAGGATTATTGCCTGAATAATATTAAAAACCCGAAGCCATTCGGGTTTTTAATATATAAGATATATACAAAAAAATAAAAAATAAAACAATTTTATTGATTATTATGTTATAATAAATAAATGTAAAATACAAACTATTGTAAAGGAGTTTTTTATTAGGGGATGAATATAATACTTATTAGGTTTTAGAAGGAGTGGTAGATACTTGATTGAGGAAGAAAAGATTAAATTAATGTCAAAACTAGCAGTTTACGAAAAAAGCTATGGGACATCGGATGAAAAAATTAATAAATATTATAAATCAGATTATGTATACATACAAAATTGGTGGTCTAGGATTTCAGCAGTGGTAGGGGGTATCCTGCTCATAGGATTGATGCTGTTTCATAAAATTGTTGCACAGGAAATCAATGTTTTTGATATAGACTATAGGGTATATGGAACATGGATAGGCATTTTTATGGTTATTCTTATAGTTTTTTACTCCCTTTTATCTACATATGTTTACGGAAAAAGATATGAAAATGCACAAGGAAGGATAAACAATTATTTACAAATGTTAAGACAGCTGGACGAATACAAGCCATCAAACCAGCAGGAGGAGGTAAAAGAAGAAGCCTATGAACCAAATTTATCAAATTCGAGAGACGATAATCGGCTTTTATAAAACCTATGAAAAGGTTATATTTTCAATACTTAGGTTTATACTTTCATTTATAATTTTTCAGTTTATAAGTAGGATGGGTTATGCCGTAGTTCTAACGAAAATGCCCGTAGGTATTTTGTTTGGTATCATTGGAACTATTATTTCAGTCCAATGGTTTTTTCTGCTTATTGTAGTTGTTATCTGTACCCATCTAGCCTTTGTATCTATTGAAGCTGCAGTTTTGGTATTTGTACTATCTACCATTATTTATCTTTTATATATCAGGTTATTTCCAAAGCAAAGTTTGCTTATTATAGCCTTGATATTAGGATTTTATTTCAGGATTCCTTATGTAGTACCGTTATTTGCGGGATTATTTGTAGGTGTTTCAGGTATTGTTCCTATTATTTTTGGGACTTTAATATGGCATTTTATTCCTCACATTCAAAGTCTTATTGAGATGAAATCATCAGAGCTAATGGAAATGCCCAATACCCTAGCTAACATGTATATTTCAACTATTCAGTGGCTTGCAAAGGATCAGACAACAATAATTACCATCATTATTTTTTGTGTCACCGTTATAACAGTCCATTTAATTGCAAAACTTTCTATAGATTACTCTTGGTATATAGCTATAGGAATTGGAGCAGTAGTCAATCTTATAGGTTTTTTAATAGGACTTTTAATAGTTGATATAGATATTA